>JACDQO010000507.1 GCA_015657605.1 Limnohabitans sp.
CCTGAACAAGGGGCAGGCCAGCCGCGCCGCGCAGGCGCTGGTCGATCAGGGGCTGGTGCTCAAAGCCGACCACCCCGGTGATGGCCGCGGCGTGGTGCTGACGCTGACGCCTGCGGGGCGCGGAGTGTTTGAGCGCGCCATGACCATGATCCACCAACGCAATCAAGAGATTTTTGGTTGTCTGACCAACAAGGAGCAGACCACGCTCAGCGGCCTGTTTGACAGGCTGATTGCTCATGCCAAGCCCCGCTGATCCTCAAATCACATCACCAAACCATGCACACCCCCCAGCACCGAACCCCGCCCTTCGCTCTACTACCAGTACGAGGTTTTCAAACCTTGGCTGGCCTCGGCACACCCAAAGCAAGACCGGAAAAAAGTCCTGATCGTCGGCGCAGGCCCTGCCGGCATGGTCACGGCACTGGAGTTGGCGCGCCATGGCGTGCCCAGCCGTGGTGCTGTCGGCCGAGTTGCAGTTCTCGCAAGGCAGCCGGGCTATTTGCTTCACGCGCCGTTCGATGGAAATCCTGCAGCAAGTGGGCGTGGCCGACCGCATGACCGCAGGCGGCCTGCCCTGGCGCTTTGGCAATTCGTTCTACCGGGGCCAGCGCGTGTTCCGCATGGAAGCGCCGCACGACGACGATGACCGGTTCTTTCCGATCATCAACGTGCAGCAGCAGTTTCTAGAGGAGTACTTGTACGACGCCTGCCAAGCCCAGCCGCTGATCGATTTCCGCTGGGGCAACAAGCTCACCCAGCTTGAGCAGAAAGACGGCCATGCGCTGCTGGAGTCGATAACCCCCGAAGGCCCCCTATGCGCTAGAGAGCGACTGGGTGGTGGCCGCTGATGGAGGCCGTTCGGGCATCCGCAGCGCCATGAACCTGCAGATGGAAGGCGCGTCTTACGAAGGTGTTTTCGTGATCGCCGACATCCAAATCGATTTACCCTTTCCCACCGAGCGCCTGGCCTTTTTTGACCCCGATTGGAACCCCGGCAACACCATCTTGATGCACCGCGAACCCCATGGCATTTGGCGCGTGGATTACCAGCTGCCGCCTGGCGAAACGCCCGAAGAGGCGCTGCGCCCCGAATCGCTCAAGGCCCGCATCGACGCGCAGCTGGCCATGATCGGCCACGCGGGCCTGAAGTGGGCGATGGATTGGTCTTCGGTTTACTCGGCCCGCACACTCACGCTGCCCGACTTTGTACACGGCAGCGTGATCTTCACCGGTGACGCCGCGCACCTGCTGCCCATCTTTGGTGTGCGCGGGGCCAACACGGCTTTTCAAGATGCGCAGTCGCTGGGCTGGCACCTGGCCTTTGTGGTCAAGGGTCTTGCGGGCCCACAGCTGCTGGCCAACCACAGCACCGAGCGGGTGGGTGCAGCGCGCGAGATCATCACCGAGGCGGGCAAAAGCACCCGATTCATGGCACCCCCCAGCCCCGGCTTCCGGTTGCTGCGCGACGCAGTTTTGTCGCTCTCGCTCACCCAAGAATTTGTGCGGCCGCTTTACCATTGGCGCACCTCACGGCCCCATGAATACACCCACTCCATGCTCAACAGCCGGGACGACGACAACGTCCTGTTCAAGAGCGGCCCGGCGCACGGTGCGCCACCGCAAAACGTGCGCTTAGGTGACACGGGTGGCGAGGGGGACTTCTTGCTCGACCACCTGGGTGGCGGATTTGAACTGCTGTACTTCACCGACACCGACTTGTCTGAAGACCTGCAACAAGTGATCAAGGCCGCGCGTGGGAAAGGCATGCCCCTGAACGTGATCGCGGTCGGTGCGGCCCAGCCTGTGTCGGGTGCGGACAAGCACTTGCCCGACGCCGACGGTCACCTGCGCGAGCGCTATGGCATTCCTGCCCATGGTGGCGCGTATTTGCTGCGCCCTGACCAACACGTTTGTGCACGCTGGCTCGCGCTCGATGCCAAGCGTTTGCAAGCCGCCCTGACCACAGCCTTGCCCACCCGTCAGACCTGAAGGTGCCGACCTACCTCATCAAGACAACACCATGACCGACAAAACACTCACCATCGGCGGCTTGAGACCGTCTACGACGCCCTGGCCACCGCCATTGACCAAGCCGGCGCAGACAAGGCCCAGTTGTTTCTCGTCAAACTCGCGCTGCTCAATGCCAAGGCCTTGGCCGACGAGAACCTGTTTCAACAGCAAATCAAGGTTGCGCTGCAAGACCTCTGAGTGCGGCTGGGCAGAGCCCTTTCACCAGGTGCCACCAGGTGTCACCAGGCGTCAATGGCCAACGCGCCATCAGCAGGGCGCACCCGCCCTGCCTCTAGCCCCGCCACCAGCCAGTCGCGCGTATCGGCGGGGTCAATCACCGCATCGATTTCCAGCGTGGCCGCCATGTGGATGGCGCTGCCGTTGTCGTATTGCTGCGCCAGCAGTTGCTCAAACAGCGCGTCGCGCTCGGGGCCCTCGGGCAGGGCTTCAAGCTCCTTGCGGTAACCCAGGCGCACCGCACCTTCCAGCCCCATGCCACCGAACTCGCCCGTGGGCCAGGCCACCGTGCTCAGGGTTTCCTGAAAGCCCCCGCCGGTCATGGCCATCGCGCCCAGGCCATAGCCCTTGCGCAGCACCACGCTGAGCAGCGGCACCCGCAGGTGCGCGGCCGCCACAAACATGCGCGAGACATGGCGCACCTGCGCCAGCGCTTCAATGTCCGGCCCGACCATGAAGCCGGGCGTGTCCACCAGGCTCACGATGGGCAGCCCGTGCGCGTTGCACAGTTGCATGAAACGCGCGGCTTTGTCGGCGGCGTCGGCATCGATCGCGCCCCCCAAGTGCAGCGGGTTGTTGGCCATGAGGCCCACCGGCCGCCCAGCGATGCGCGCCAGCGCCGTGTGAATACCCACGCCAAAACCCGTGCGCAAATGCAACAGACTGCCTTCGTCGGCAACGCCCTGCATGGCGGCGCGTGTGTCGTACACGCGCAAGCGGTTTTCGGGCACCACGTGGCGCAGGGCCTCGGCAGGCGGTGCTTGCCATTCGGTTTTCGCGCCTTGAAAACACGACAGGTAGTGCCGCGCCGCCGACACGGCATGGACTTCCGTCTCCACCAGCACATCGATCACGCCGTTGCGGTGCTGCACGCTGCTGGGGCCAATCTGCTCGGGCTTGAACACGCCCAGGCCCCCGCCTTCGACCATGGCCGGTCCACCCATGCCGATGTTGCTGCCCTTTGTGGCGATGATCACGTCGCAGCAACCCAGCAAGGCGGCGTTGCCCGCAAAGCAGCGCCCTGCCACCACGCCCACCACAGGCACCTGGCCATTGAGCCGTGCAAACGAGGCAAAGGTGGCCAGGTTCAGGCCCGCCACGATGGCCACATCCACATCACCGGGCCTGCCGCCGCCGCCTTCGGCGAACAGCACCACGGGCAGCTTGTTTTGCAAAGCCACGCCCAGCATGCGGTCGGTCTTTTGGTGGTTGCGCATGCCCTGCGTGCCCGCCAACACGGTGAAGTCGTAGGCCATGACCACCACGCGCTGGCCGTTCACGCAACCGATGCCCGTGACCATGCCGTCTGCTGGGGTGTTGCGCATCAAATCGTCGGCGCTGCGGCGGCGGCTTTGCGCGGCCACAGCCAGTGCGCCGTATTCGACAAAAGAATCGGCATCGCACAGGTCGGCAATGTTTTCGCGGGCGGTTCTCAGCCCCATGGCGTGGCGCTTGGCCACGGCTTCGGGGCGTGCCGCGTCGTGGGTGAAGGCCAGGCGGGCCTGCAGTTTTTGCAGGTCGGCGCGGTCCTTTGAAAGGGGGGCGGTCGTCGTGCTGGCGGCAAAGGTCCGATCTTGGGGGGCAGCCTCGGCCAAGGGCATGAGCACACCCAGCATCTCGCCTTCGGCCACGGCCTCACCTGCCTGAAAGTAAAGCTCGCCTACACGCCCGGCCTGGTTGGCTCGGATTTCGTGTTCCATCTTCATGGCTTCCAGAATCACCAACAAGTCGCCTGCGGCCACGTCTGCACCGGGGGCTACCAACCATTGAACCAGTTGCGCCTGTAGAGGGGAATGGATGTTTTGCATCTGGCCATTGTGCGACGCTGCGCTGGGGACAGCGGGTCAAGTTCGGGACAATTTAAACTGGGTTTTTCTCCAACACCAAGACCTGTTCATGAACTTCGAACCCCTGATCGAGCTGACCCGCAACGGCGTGCAGGAATGCGTGCACATGGGCGCCCTGGCCGTGACCGACACCGAGGGCCGCGTGCTGGCGCAAGTGGGCAACCCGCATTGGCTGTGTTTTACTCGATCCACCCTCAAGGCCATGCAGGCCTTGCCGCTGATCCAGTCCGGCGGCGTGGCGCATTTCGGCTTCACCCCCTCAGAACTCGCCATGATGTGCGCCAGCCACAATGGCGAAGAGATGCACGTCGAGCAGGTGTCGTCTATCTTGCGCAAAAGCGGCACCACCACGCGGCAGATGCGCTGCGGCTGCCATGTGCCCTACCGGTTCACTTTTTTTGACCGCCCCGTGCCCGAAGGTCTGGCCTACGACGAGCGGCACCACAACTGCAGTGGCAAGCACAGCGGGTTTTTGGCGTACTGCGTGCAGCATGGTTTGCCCACCGACAGCTACACCGAGGTGGGCCATCCCCTGCAGCAAGGCATTCGCCAAGCCGTCGCGCACCTGGCAGGGTTGACCGAAGAACAACTGGCGCTGGGCATCGACGGCTGCTCGGCCCCCAACTACGCCATGCCCTTGTCACGCTTGGCCCGCAGCTATGCCCGGTTGGCCAAGCCTGAGTCGGACGGCCTGTACGGCGAGAGCCTGCAACAGCTGGGCCAGGCCATGAGCGCGCACCCTGAACTGGTCTCGGGCACCGGGCGCAACGATGCCGATTTCATGCGGGCTGGCCGTGGCGATTGGGTGACCAAAGTGGGCGCAGACGGCGTGCAGGTGGTGGGCAGCCGCTCCAGGGGCCAAGCGCTGGCCATCAAGATCATGGACGGCAACAAGACCGCGCTGTTTGCCGCCACCGTCGAAGCTCTGGACCAACTGGGCTGGCTCGACGATGCGCAGCGTCAAGCACTGGCACCCTGGCGTGCGCAGGTGTTGCTGAATGTGGCGGGTGTGCCCGTGGGCGAGCGGCGCAGCGTGTTCCGGCTGCACAAGAGTCAGGGGGCCTGAAAACCGGACTCGCGCCTTCAGCGCTGGCCAAAAATCGCCGTGCCCACCCGCACCAGGGTGCTGCCCTCGGCAATGGCAGCGGCCATGTCGGCGCTCATGCCCATCGACAAAGTGTCCAGCGGCAGGCCTTGAGTGCGCAATTGTCG
>JACDQO010000508.1 GCA_015657605.1 Limnohabitans sp.
CAACATTTGGCGAGCCGCAGTACTCACCCATGGACGAAAAACATCCACAGCAGCCCGTCAACCCTTAGGCCGCACCAAACTGATGGTGGAGCAGGTGTTGGCCGATTACGCCCAGGCTTATGGTTTGCGGTCGGTGAGTTTGCGCTATTTCAATGCCGCTGGTGCCGACCCCGAGGGCCAACTGGGCGAGCGTCACGAGCCCGAGACCCATTTGATTCCACTGGTTTTACAAGTGGCCTCCGGCCGCAGGCCGCATCTGCAGGTTTTTGGTCGCGATTACGACACGTACGATGGCACCTGTGTGCGCGACTATGTACACGTCGAAGATTTGTGCAGTGCCCATTGGCTGGCTTTGCAGTCGTTGATGGCTGGCCATGGGGCTGATTGCCAGGCCTACAACCTGGGCAGCGGACATGGTTTTTCGGTGCAGGAGGTGATCGAAACCGCCCAGAAAGTGAGTGGTCGCTCTGTAGCTGTCATCGACAGCCCAAGGCGTACAGGTGACCCGTCAAGACTGGTGGCTGACCCCACGTTGGCCCGCCAGAAACTGGGCTGGCAGCCTCAATTTTCAGAACTGCGCACTTTGCTTGAGCACGCTTGGCGCTGGGAAACCCGCCAGGCTTGAGGCATCGGCCAGGCTGACCAGCCCGACCGGGCTATAGTCCCGCACCGGGCCGCAGGCCTTCTTTTTAAAACAGGCGCCCTTGGGCGGTATGCCATGACAGGGCTGAGCGAGTTGCATTGGACAGAAAACGGCGAGGCCCGTTCGGCTTTGTGGCGCATGGATGCGGGGGCGGTGATGCCCAAGACGGTGGTGTTGGCCGATGACACGCTGACGGCCGATTCGGCTTATCGGCTGGCGTGTGCGGGCACGGGGCTGCTGTGGCGCAGTGACTTTCAAAATGCGCGGCAGCTCTTGCAGGCGATGCCCGGCGCATGGACAAACCAAAAAAGACCCGCGCCAAAAAGGCCGCCGCCGAAGCTGGCCCTGCCCCGCTGCCAGGCGCGGCGTTTCATGCGCACCGGCTGGCGCAATCGCAGCGCAACCGTGTGTTGAGTGCGATCTTGATCGAGTTGGATGGTGATTACGGCATGGCCTTGCGCCGAGCGCCCGATGTGCGCCAAGCCTGTGTGCAGGCTTTTGGCCCGGCGCAGGGGCAGGCCTCGGTGATCTCGCTGCGCAGTTTGCAGGGCGCAGTGGGCGCTTTTGAGTGGCGCAAAAACGGCGTGGAAGTGCCGGGCATGGGCGAGGCGTTGCGCATTTACCCGCATTACGGCGTGTTTTCTCCGGTGCGGGGCGAGTATGTGGATTTGGTGGCCCAAGCACCGCTGCCCGAAGCTTTGAAGGCGCAGTCGCTGGCTTTTGATGTGGGCGTGGGCACGGGCGTGTTGTCTGCGGTGTTGGCCCGCCGGGGCGTGGCGCAGGTGGTGGGCAGCGACCTGTCAGAGCGGGCTGTGGCCTGTGCCCGGGACAACTTGCAGCGCCTGGGTTTGCAAACCAGGTGTCTTTGTTGCAAACGCATTTGTTCCCGCCAGGGCAAGCGGCCTTGGTCGTGTGCAACCCGCCGTGGCTGCCCGCACGCCCGGTGGGTTTGCTCGACCAAGCCGTGTACGACGAGGGCAGCCAGATGCTCAAGGGCTTTTTAGCGGGCCTGCGCGAACACCTGTGTGAGGGCGGCGAGGGCTGGCTGATTTTGTCGGACTTGGCCGAACATTTGGGCCTGCGCAGCCGCGAGGCATTGCTAGGCTGGATCGCCGATGCAGGCTTGGTGGTGCTGGGTCGGCTGGACGCCAAGCCCGTGCATGCCAAAGCACAAGACAGCACCGACCCCCTGCACGCGGCCCGATCGGCCGAAGTCACCTCGCTGTGGCGTCTAGGCGCAGCGGGCTGAACTGGCCCCCTGCGCTCCCTGCCCCCTAACCTGTCCCCTGCCCTATCGGTCAGACCTTGCTGAAGTCGGGCTTGCGTTTTTCCATGAAGGCGCCAAAGGCTTCTTTGGCGGCGGGCTCGCGCAGCATGCGGCCAAAGTCTCGACCTTCTTCGTCCATCTTTTGCAGCACGGCTTGGGTGTCGCCCTTCATGAGGCGCTTGGTGGCAATGAGTGAAGTCAAAGGTTTGGCGGTCAGCTTGCGGGCTTGTGCCTGCGCATAGCCGTTGACTTCGGTGGGCGGCACCACACGGTTGACCAGGCCGACTTCTTGCGCAGCTTCGGCAAAGAAGGGCTCACCCATGAGCAGGGCTTCGGCCGCGCGGTGGTAACCGAACATGCGCGGGGCCAGCAGGCTGGACGCCGCCTCGGGGCACAGACCCAGGTTGACGAAAGGCATGGAAAACGCGGCGTTGTCACCGGCATAGACCAAGTCGCAATGGAACAGCATGGTGGTGCCAATACCCACCGCAGGCCCGGCCACGGCGGCAATCAGCGGCTTTTCAAAGGTGGCGATGCCGCGCAAGAAGCGGAATACGGGCGATTCTTGCGTGGTGGGCGGCTGGTTCAAGAAGTCACCAATGTCGTTGCCCGCGCTGAAGATGCTCTCGTGCCCCTGAAACACCACCACGCGCACGCTGGGATCAGCCCCGGCCTGCGCCACCGCATCGGCCATGGCCGCGTACATGGACGAGGTGATGGAGTTCTTTTTGTCCAAGCGGTTGAAGGTGATGGTCATCACCCCCGCGTCGGTGTGGGTCAGGATGTCAGACATGCAGGTCCTTGTGATGTGTCGTTGAAATGGCGACGGTTTACTGAACCCGAATCCAGGTTTGGGTGCGACCCAGCAGGGGCGCACCGATGAACCCACGGACTTCGAGTTTTTTGCCGCCGTCGATGGGGGTCAAACGCAGGCTGTAGTTCTTGCCGTTCTCGGGATCCAGGATTTTCCCACCCTCCCACACCGCTTTGCCGTCACTTTGTTGACCGCCCCGGATGATTTCCATGCCGATTTTGGGCTGGCCCTTGCGGTCGTCGGTGCACAGGTTGCAGTTGGGTTCTGGGCTGGGGGTGGTGGCCAAAGAACGTTCAACCACGCCCGACAAGCCGCCACCGGCTTTTTGGGTGATGCGGATTTCGGCTTTGGGCTGTTGGGTGGCATCGTCGATGCTGCGCCACAGGCCCACCGGGCTCATTTGGGCGTGGGCGGCCAAACTCAGCAGGCCAGCGCTCAGGGTCATGGTCAGGGTCAAAGCGGTTTTGATCATGGCGGTTTTCCTTTCGGTGAATCAGAGGGTTCAGGCCAGCGCGGCGTCGGTGTCCATCAGCACATCGCTGCCTGCGCGGATGCGGCGCATCAGGCTCGAAGTCTCGGGCATCAGGCGGGTGAAGTAAAAACGCGCCGTTTGCAACTTGGCTTGGTAGAACGGGTCAGGGCGCTGCGCTTCTTCTTCGGCCTCGGCCAATTTGGCCAGCGCGATCTGCGCCGAACGGGCCCAGAAGTAGCCCAGCACCAAGTGGCCCACCACGCGCAGGTAGTCCACGGCGGCAGCGCCCACTTCGTCGGCGTTGCTCATGGCCTTCATACCGACTTCGCCGGTGAGCTGGGTGAGCTTTTGTCCCAAATCGGCCAGCGGCTTGATGAACTCGCCCATGGCCTCGTTGGCCATTTCGGCCTTGACCAATTGCTCCACCAATTTGCCGAATTTCTTGAGCGTGGCGCCCTGGTTGCCCAGCACTTTGCGGCCCAGCAAGTCGAGCGACTGGATGGTGTTGGTGCCTTCGTAAATCATGTTGATGCGGGCGTCGCGCACGTACTGCTCCATGCCCCACTCTTTGATGTAGCCGTGGCCGCCAAACACCTGCTGGCAGGCCGATGTCGCCTCCCACGCGTTGTCGGTGGTGAAGGCCTTGACGATGGGCGTGAGCAGGGCCACCACTTCGGCGGCTTCTGCACGCACAGCTTCGTCGGGGTGGTTGAGTTCTTTGTCGAGCAACAAGGCGCAGTAGCAAGCCAATGCACGACCACCTTCGGCATAGGCCTTGGCGGTCATGAGCATGCGGCGCACATCGGGGTGCACGATGATCGGGTCGGCCGGTTTGCCGGGGGCTTTGACGCCTGTGAGCGAGCGCATTTGCACGCGGTCTTTGGCGTAGGCCAAGGCATTTTGGTAAGCCACTTCGGTGAGGCCCAGCGACTGGTTGCCCACACCCAAACGGGCGGCGTTCATCATCACGAACATGGCGGCCAAGCCTTTGTTGGGCTGGCCCACCAAAGTGCCCACCGCGCCGTCCAAAACCATTTGGCAAGTGGCATTGCCGTGGACTGCCATCTTGTGCTCGAGGCCGCCGCAGTAGATGCCGTTGCGCTCGCCGATGCTGCCGTCGGCGGCCACATTGAACTTGGGCACGATGAAGAGGCTGATGCCTTTGCTGCCAGGAGGCGCATCGGGCAAACGGGCCAGCACAAGGTGCACGATGTTGGGGGCCAGGTTGTGTTCGCCCGCGCTGATGAAAATCTTTTGGCCGCTGAGTTTGTAAGTACCGTCGGCCTGTGGCTCGGCCTTGGTGCGCAGCATGCCC
The DNA here is from genome assembly GCA_015657605.1 of Limnohabitans sp. Lineage (GTDB taxonomy): Bacteria > Pseudomonadota > Gammaproteobacteria > Burkholderiales > Burkholderiaceae_C > Limnohabitans_A. The sequence goes on from JACDQO010000508.1 coordinate 4,512, forward strand.
AGATCGGTGCCGCAATGCGGCTCGGTCA
>JACDQO010000509.1 GCA_015657605.1 Limnohabitans sp.
CACAGGCCAGTGGCGTCGACGGTTTGCATGGCGGGCTCATCCAACTGGCCCACCGCCACAATGCGGCCACCGCGCACACCCACATCGGCCACACGGGCGGCGCGCCCGTGCCGTCCACCACGGTGCCGTTTTTAATCAAGCAATCGAGCATCTTTTCTCTTCCAATAAAAAGCCAGTCCCAGGCCGCTGACGATGTGCCAAATGCCCCACAGGCTGGCCAAGGTGACCATGCCCAGATCGCTGCCGAACTGCAAGGCAATGATGCCCAGCGCCAGGCCAGAGTTCTGCATGCCGCCTTCGATCATGATGGCCCTGCGGTCACGCTCGCTCATGCGCATGGACTTGGCAGTGGCCCAGCCCAAAAACAGGCCACTGGCGTTGTGCAGCACCACAATCAAAAAGGTGGGCAAAAGGCCCAGCGTCAGCAGCTGCCGCTCCTTGATGAGCCCTGCCACGATGAACAAGATCAAAGCGCCCACGGCAAAATTGCCCAAAGGCTTGCGGATGCGCTGCGTAAGCGCAGGCAACTGGTGCGAAAACAGCAAACCCAGCGCCAGCGGAATGCCCAGGACCATCAACAAACTCAGCCAAATGCCAGACGGGTCGATGGACAACTCGCGCAGCCACGACGCGGTCTCAGGGTTGGCCGCGATCATCCAGCTGAAGTTAAAGGGCGTGGCCAACAGCGCAATCAAACTGGCCACGGCCGAAATGCTGACCGACAAGGCCGTGTTGCCGCGCCCCAAGTGGGTCACCACATTGCTCAGGCTCCCACCCGGGCAGGCCGCCACCAAAATCATGGCCGCCTCGACGTTGGCGGGCAAATCCAGCGCCAAAGTGGCCAACCAGGTGCCCACCGGCAGCAAGATGAACTGGGGGATCAAGCCGCACAGCACCGCACGCGGGGCTTGAGCGACCCGCCGGAAGTCCTCGATGCGCAATTCCAGCGACACCGAAAACACCATGGTGGCCAGCACCAAACTCAAGATCAATTGCTGTGAAGTCATGCTTTTTTCCTTGCGAAAAGTATAGACAGCCGCAACACCCTGAACACAAAGGGTTTACGCGCAGGTCTACCGCCAACACCACCGCCTCGCCGTCAGGAGCACGCCAGGCCAACCGTTATAATCTCGGGCTATGTTTCACCCAGATTTGTTCTCTTTGAACCGCACCAACACCGTCCAGGTGGGTGTCGCTGTGGGTGCGATCTCCACAAAAACCACGACCATTAAGGGCTGATCCAGTCTGGTTCGTCGTGCGCCCCCCGGCCAGACGAGCCGGGCAAACAGTCTGGTCTGACACTGTTTTTAAAACTGAAAGGGCGTTGAAATGAGCAAGTTAGTAGGTTTGGTTGGCTGGCGCGGCATGGTCGGCTCGGTGTTGATGGACCGCATGGTTCAGGAAAAAGACTTTGACCTGATCGAGCCCCTGTTCTTCTCCACGTCCAACTCGGGTGGCCAAGCGCCCTCGATGGCCAAGAACGAAACCACGCTGCAAGACGCTTTCGACATCGAGCAGCTCAAGCGCTGCGAGATCATCATCACCGCC
>JACDQO010000510.1 GCA_015657605.1 Limnohabitans sp.
ACAAAAAGGCCAAACCCGCACCCGCCAAGGCGGCGCAAAAGATCAAGAGCTCGCCCGATCCGGGAATGTGCGGGAAAAACAGGTATTTGGAAAAAACCGAACTGCCCGTCACATACGCAAAAACACCCAAGGCCGAACCCACCATCACCACCGGCATGATGGCCAGGCCGTCCAGGCCATCGGTCAAATTGACCGCATTGCTGGAGCCCACAATCACCAGGTACGTCAGCACCACGAAGCCCAACACGCCCAAGGGGTAGTTGATCTCCTTGAAGAAGGGCACTTGCAAGCCCGCTTGGGTCGGCAGGTTCACATCAAAGCCCGACATGACCCACTGCATAAAAAGATCCAATACCCGATCATTGGAGCTTTCCGAGATGCTGAACACCAGGTACAGGGCTGCCAGCAGACCGACCACCGATTGCCAGAAATACTTCTCGCGTGAACGCATGCCTTCTGGGTCTTTGTTGACCACTTTGCGCCAATCGTCAACCCAGCCAATCGCGCCAAAACCCAAAGTGACGATGAGCACAATCCAGACAAAGCGGTTGGACAAATCAAACCACAAAAGGGTTGATATGGCGATGGACATCAAAATCAACACACCCCCCATGGTGGGTGTGCCGCTTTTGGCCAGATGCGATTCCATGCCATAGCCACGGATGGGTTGACCGATCTTCAGCGCGGTCAAGCGGCGGATGACCCATGGCCCTGCGGCCAAGCCAATCAACAAAGCCGTCATCGCTGCCATCACGGCACGGAACGTGATGTATTGAAAAACTCGCAAAAAGCCCCATTCGGGCGACAAACTTTGCAGCCACTGGGCCAAACTAAGCAGCATGGGCCTCCCCTTTTTTGTGGTGTTCTTGTCCGTTGGCAAGGGCCTGCAGGGCCTCCACCACGCGCTCCATCTTCATGAAACGGGAGCCTTTGACGACAATGCTTTGAAACTGCGCAGCGTGCTGAGCGACAGCTGCCAAGAGGCTGTCCATGTTGTCAAAGTGATGCGCCGCCCCATAAGCTTGGCCTGCATGCAGACACAAATCGCCCAAGCTGTAGAAAGCTTCGATGCCGCATTCGGCAGCATAGGCACCCACCTCGGCATGAAATGCCGGTCCTTGGTCACCGACCTCGCCCATGTCACCCAACACCAACAAGCGTGGGGATGGCAGCTCGGTCAGCACATCGATCGCCGCACGCACCGAATCGGGGTTGGCGTTGTAGGTGTCATCGACCAAGGTGATTTCGCCCGCAGGGGTGTGAAGCAGCAAAGCCCTCGACCGGCCCTTGACAGGTTCAAAAGCTTGCAAACCCTGCGCCACAGCCGCCAGTGGCACGCCAGCGGCCAAAGCGCAAGCACTCGCCGCCAAGGCATTTTTGACATTGTGTCGACCTGCGATGTGCAAGCGCACAGGGGCTGTGCCCACCGGGGTTTTGAGGGTGAATTGCCATGCACCCGATTGCCAGACCACCACAGCAGCCCGAACATCGGCAGCCCCATCACCGTGGCCCATGGCGAACGTGTGTTGTGCGCGGGAAGCCGATTGGGCCTGCCAAACGGGGGTATGCGTTTCGTCCGCAGGGTAGACCGCAACGCCTTGGCTGGGCAAGGACAGCAAGACTGCACCGTTTTCCAGTGCCACGGCCTCGACGGTGCCCATGAATTCTTGGTGCTCACGCTGCGCGTTGTTGACCAAGGGCCACCGTGGGCTGGGTCATTGGGGCCAAATAAGCGATCTCGCCCGGGTGGTTCATGCCCAACTCCACCACCGCCATGCGGTGGTGAGCGCGCAAATTGAGCAAGGTCAAGGGCACGCCAATGTCGTTGTTCAAGTTGCCTGCGTTGACAAGGCATCGACCCCCACATGCGCGCGCAAAATGGCCGCGATCATTTGGGTCACGGTGGTTTTGCCATTGCTGCCGGTCACGGCGATCACAGGCAAGTCAAACTGTGCACGCCAACCCGCCGCCAATTCTCCCAAGGCTATGCGGGCGTCTGGCACCACCAAGGCAGGCAAACCCTGGGCTGCAGCCTCGGCTTCGCCTGAGGCCTCACACACCACGGCCACAGCGCCTTGCGCCTTGGCTTGGGCGATGAACTGGTTGCCATCAAAACGCTCTCCGCGCAAGGCGACAAACAGATCGCCCGCACGCAAGCTGCGGCTGTCGGTGTGCACTCGGTCAGCCACCACAGACTGCAGGTTCACGCCACGGGCACGGCTCAACCAGCTCAAGGCCAACTCCAGCTTCAAGCCCATGGGGGTGTGAACCGCGTTCATGCGACCACTCCTTGAGGCTGTGCTGCGCGCTGCTGCAAGGCCGCGCGAACATGCGCCACATCTGAAAAAGGATGGCGCACACCCATGATCTCTTGTTCGGTCTCGTGGCCTTTGCCCGCCACCAAGACCACGTCTTGTGGGGCTGCCTGCGCCAGCACTTGGGCAATGGCCAAGGCGCGGTCCACTTGCACCTTGGCATGCGTCGGGCGCTTGAGCCCTGCAACCATGGCCGCCAAAATCGCTTCAGGTGATTCAGTGCGGGGGTTGTCGCTGGTCAACATCACCCGATCGGCAGATGCCTCTGCAGCTGCGGCCATCAAGGGGCGCTTGAGCGCATCACGGTCACCGCCGCAACCCAGTACGCACCACAACTGGCCCCCGCGCAAGACCGCTTGGGACCGCAGCGCCGACAAGGCGTGAACGATGGCATCGGGTGTGTGCGCGTAATCCACCAACACCAAGGGCAAGCCAGCATCCACATCGGCCTGCAGCGACGGCTCTTGACCCAGCCGAACCCGTTGCATGCGGCCAGGCACGGCGCTCAAGTGCGCGCAAGCTTGAACGGCCTGCGCCAAGTCAAATCCCAATGCACGCAAACTGCCGATCACACCCAGCAAGTTGTCGATGTTGTAGTCACCCATCAAGTCGGTGCGCAGCGTCTGCACCGCATCGCCTTCGATCACCTCAAAGGCCAAGCCATCGGCGCTTTGCAAAGTACGGGCTTGCAAACGTGCAGGGCCTTGCCTGGAACACGTCCAAACGTCCAAAAGGCCGCCTTGTAACTGGCGGGCCAAAAATGCGCCCTGTGCATCGTCGGTGTTGATGACCGCCGCCTGCAAACCAGGCCAACTGAACAGCGCGGCTTTGGCAGACCAGTACTGCCCCATGTCGGCGTGGTAGTCCAGGTGATCTTGGGTGAAGTTGGTGAACACCCCCACGCGGATCTGTGTGCCGTTCAGTCGGTGTTCGGCCAAACCGATGGACGAAGCCTCGATGGCGCAATGGGTCACGCCCGTGTCGGCCATGGCACGGAACGCTTGTTGCACCAGCACCGGATCGGGGGTGGTCATGCCGGTCTTGACCAAATCGGGAATGCGTCCCACACCCAAGGTTCCCATCAGAGCGCAGGACTGTGCCAACACGGGGGAGGACAAGGCCTGCGCCAACCACCAGGCGGTCGATGTTTTGCCGTTGGTGCCGGTGACCGCCAAGACCTGCACAGCATGGCTGGGCTGCTCATAGTAAGCGTCAGCCACCCAGCCTGTTTGGGTCTTGAGCTGGGGCATGCAGGCGAGTTTGTCGGTGTTGACTTCGTCCTGCAAAGCGGTCAACCATGGGGCACAGCCTTCTTCTTCCATCAAGCAGGCACTGGCGCCTTGCGCCAATGCTTGTGCCAAAAATCGACGCCCATCAGTGGCTGCGCCAGGCCATGCGATGAACGCATCGCCTTGCTGCACCTGGCGGCTGTCGGTGCGCAGCGCGCCGGTCACCCGCGAGCGCAACCAAGAGGCCGCTTGAGAGGCGCTGTGCAAGGTCTGCATCAGAACGACTCCTCCACAGCTTTGGCCACAATTTGCGGCTTGACGGCCATGTCAGGCTGAACGCCCATCAAACGCAAGGTTTGCTGCACCGTCTGGCTGAAGACGGGTGCGGCCACGGCTCCGCCGTAGTACACCCCATTGGAAGGCTCATCGATCATCACGGCCACCACAATGCGCGGCTGGTCAATGGGGGCGATGCCCACGAAGAAACCTCTGTATTTTTTGCTGGCGTAGCCCTTGCCCTCTTGCTTGCGTGCAGTGCCTGACTTGCCACCCACCGAATAACCCATGGTCTGGGCCTTTTGACCGGTGCCGCCAGGTCCTGAAGCCATTTGCAGCATCTTGCGCATGGCGATGGCGTGCTCGGGACTGTAAACGCGCGTGCCCACTGCGGGCTGCGTGGTTTTCATGAGTGTGGCGGGCACGATTTCGCCATCGCGCGCAAACACGGTGTACGCACGGGCCACCTGAAACAAACTGCTGGAGACGCCGTAGCCGTAGCTCATGGTGGCTTGTTCCACCGGACGCCAAGTTTTGTAAGGGCGCAGCCGACCGCTGACCACGCCAGGGAACGGCAGCTGCGGCTTTTGGCCAAAACCCAGGTCCGCAAACATCTCCCACATTTCTCGCGGCTGCAATTGCATGGCCATCTTGACGGTGCCCACGTTGCTGGACTTTTGGATGACCTCATTGACCGTCAGCACCCCATACGGATGCACATCACTGATGGTGGAGCCGGTGATGGTGATCTTGCCCGGAGCGGTCTGAATCGGTGTTTCGGGCTTGACCAGCCCTTGCTGCAGGGCCAAGGCCACGGTGAAGGGCTTCATGGTCGAGCCAGGCTCAAAGCTGTCGGTCAAGGCCCGATTGCGCAACTGCTCGCCCGTCAGATTGCCCCGCTTGTCAGGCGAATAGCTGGGGTAGTTGGCCAAGGCCAAGATTTCACCGGTTTGTGCATCCAGCACCACGACGCTGCCCGCCTTGGCCTTGTGCTGCGCCACCGCATCGCGCAAGGTTTGGTAAGCATAAAACTGCACTTTGCTGTCGATGCTCAGCTGCAGGTCTTGGCCATCCACGGGCGGCACGGTCTCACCCACCGCCTCGACCACGCGGCCCAAGCGGTCCTTGATCACGCGCCTGGAACCTGCTTGACCTGCCAACTGCTTTTGAAAGATCAGCTCAACGCCTTCTTGGCCTTTGTCTTCGACGTTGGTAAAGCCGACGATGTGCGCTGCGGCCTCACCCTCGGGGTAGAGGCGCTTGTACTCCTTGATGTCGTACACACCCTTGATGTTGAGTGCCCGAATCTCTTTGACCACCGACTCGTCCATCTGGCGGCGCAGCCACACAAAGGTTTTTTCTTCATTCTTGAGCTTGTCTTCCAACTCAGCCGGTGCCATGCCCAGCAATTTGGCCAACTGGCGAAGTTTGACCGGATCGCGTTCCAAGTCTTCCGGGTTGGCCCAAATGCTGGGGGCGGGCACGCTGGAGGCCAACAACACGCCATTGCGGTCAAGCACGCGGCCGCGGTTGGCGGGCAAGGTCAAGGTTCGGGCAAAACGCACTTCACCCTGGCGGATGAAAAAGTCATTGTCGATGACCTGCACATGCGCGGCGCGCCCCACCAGGCCGGTGAACCCCAAGGCCATCAAGGCGACGATCAGTTTGCTGCGCCAAACCGGCGTCTTGCTGGCCAGCAAAGGGCTGGAACTGAGCTGCACACTGTGGCCGCGGTTCATCGGGCAGCTCCGGAGGCGGCTGTGCCGGGGTTTTTCACCGGCACGGCTGGGTTGGCAGCGCCAGTGGTGGTCACATACTGGGTGATGGCCGGGGAGACGTTGCGCATTTGCAATTGCTGACGCGCGATTTGCTCCACACGCAAGGGCGTGGTTTGGGCACGCCGCTCGACTTCCATGCGGTCCAGGTCCACCTCAATGCGCTGGTTTTCTTTGCGTGCAGATTCCAGCGCCATGAACAAACGCCTGGACTCGTAATGGCTGTGCACCAGCCACAAGGCGCTGCCCACCGTGGCGATCAACAAGAGCATGCTCAGGCGCATCATGCGGGCACCTCGGTGCGCTGTGCCATGCGCATGATGGCGCTGCGTGAACGGGGGTTGCCGCGCACTTCGGCCTCGCTGGGGCGAATCCGACCGCACAGCTTCAAACGCATCTTGACCGGCTCGGCAAAGGGCACACGGCGGTCCACCACTTCTTTGGCATGCTTGGCCATGAACTGCTTGACGATGCGGTCTTCGAGCGAATGAAAACTGATCACCACCAGCCGAGCGCCCGGCGCCATGACGTGCAAACTGGCTTCTAGCGCTTGTTCAAGCTCCGCAAGCTCTGCGTTGATGAAAATCCGAAAAGCCTGAAATGTCCGCGTTGCAGGGTTCTGGCCCGGCTCGCGGGTTTTGACCGTGTCAGCCACGAGCTGGGCCAAATCGGTGGTGCTTGAAATTGGGCCCCGTTCTTGTCGGCGAGCCACAAGCGCCTTTGCAATCTGAAAAGCAAACCGTTCTTCGCCATAGTCACGTATCACCTCCGTGATTTGATCCACCTCTGCAGTGGCCAACCAATCGGCCACACTTTGTCCGCGCGTGGTGTCCATGCGCATGTCCAGCGGGCCGTCAAAACGAAAAGAAAAACCCCTCTCGGGGCTGTCAATTTGGGGGGAGCTGATGCCCAAGTCCATCAGCACACCATCCACACTGCCCAGAGGCAGTTCACCCAGGCTCGAGAAGCCTTCGTGCCGGATCGAAAAACGCTTGTCTTGGATGCGCCCCGCCTCGGCGATGGCCTCCAGGTCTTTGTCAAAGGCCTGCACACGCCCCTTGGGGGACAAGCGAGAAAGAATCAAACGGGTGTGACCGCCACGGCCAAAGGTGGCATCGACGTAAGCACCATCAGCGCCGGCCGATGACTGCAGCAACTCATCCACCGCCTCATTCAAAAGCACCGTGGTGTGGCTCAAGACAGTTTCGGTCATGGCGCTCAAAAAGAAAAGTCTTTGAACACATCGGGCATGTCGCCCTGCATGGCCTGCGCTTCTTGCGCGTCGTAAGCGGCTTTGTCCCACAGCTCAAAGTGGTTGCCCATGCCCAAGAGCATGGTGTCTTTGGAGATGCCTGCGGCCTGACGCAACTCGGGCGAGATCAGCACGCGGCCCGTGCCATCCATTTCCACGTCCATGGCGTTGCCCAAAAAGATGCGCTTCCACCACTGGGCCGACATGGGCAGCTGGGCAATGCGCTCACGAAACTTTTCCCACTCTGGGCGTGGAAACACCATCAGACAACCGTGCGGGTGCTTGGTGATCGTCAGCTGCCCTTGCGCCGTGGCGCTCAGGACGTCACGGTGCCGGGTCGGTACAGACAACCGCCCCTTGGCATCCAGACTCAGCGATGAAGCCCCTTGAAACACAGCAACGACCTTTTTCAGTTGAAAAGCACCAGCAGAGACACTTTTCCCCACTTAATTGCACTTTTTTGCACTGTATCAGGATTTCACACCAACTCAAGCCACGAAGATCGTTTTTTTTCAATGAAATCAAAGGCTTAGCGCTC
>JACDQO010000511.1 GCA_015657605.1 Limnohabitans sp.
TAAAACTGGGACGGTTGCCGCCACCCACGTCTGCAGCCAAGGTGAACTGGCTCACCAGCAGCAAGCCGCCACCCACGTCTTGCACGCTGCGGTTCATTTTTCCGGATTCGTCCCCGAAGATGCGCAGCTTGAGCAGCTTGGCCAGCAGTTTGTCGGCGACGGCTTCGGTGTCGCCTTTTTCAGCACACAACAAGACCAACAAACCATGGCCGATCTGACCGATCACCTCGCCATCCACCCGCACACAGGCTTCACTCACCCTTTGCAACAAGGCCATCATTTCAAGTCCCTCGCATCGTCAAAATGCGCCTCCACATCGCTGGGCAACAGTTGGATGGTGGCCCGCAAGCCGGGCACGGCGCTCATCAAAGCCTGCTCGACGCTGCCGCGCAAAGCGGCGGCGCGGCCCAAGGTCCAAGCCGAGGGCATGTGCATGTGCACGTCGACAAATCGCCGCTGACCCGCTTTGCGGGTGTTCAGGTGGTCAAAGCGGATGATCTCGGTTTCGCCGCGCTGGTGCGCAAAGCTGGCCAGCACGGTGTTCACTTGGGCCAAGACCTCGGGCTCCAGCGCCTCGTCCATGAGGCCTTGCGACGAGCGCCAGATCAGGTGCCAGCCTTCTTTCAAGATGTTCAGGGCCACGCCAATGGCCACCACCGCATCCAGCCACAACCAGCCACTCACACTGACCAAGGCGATGCCCAACACCACCCCGGCAGACGTCCAGACGTCGGTCACCAGATGCCGGGCATCGGCTTCCAGCGCCAGCGAGCGGTGTTGGCGGGCGGCGCGGAACATCAACCAAGCCAACAAGCCATTCAGGGCCGAACTGCCCACAGACAAAGCCAGGCCCCAACCGACCTGCGCGATGGGCTGGGGGTCGAACAGGCGTTGCACCGCCACCCAAATGATGCCCAGGGCGGCCACGATGATGAGAATGCCTTCGAAACCAGAAGAAAAGTACTCGGCCTTGTGATGACCATAAGGATGGTCTTCGTCGGCGGGGCGGGCCGCGATCGTGACCATCATCAAACCGAAGACCGCACTGGCCAGATTGACCAGTGACTCCATGGCGTCCGACAGCAAACCCACCGAGTCGGTGAGCCACCAAGCGCCGGTTTTGAGGGCGATGGTGACCAAGGCCACCACCACCGAAGCCCACAGCATCCGCGTGGGGGTCATCCAGCTGTCGATTTTTTTCATGGGATGAGGATAACGCGGCACCACCTGTGTGCCGTGCGCCAGACCGCCATCAGGACAGGGTCACCTTGGCAAACTTGCGCTTGCCCACTTGCACCACGTAAGTGCCCGCTTCGAGCTTGAGCCCCTTGTCGCTGACCACGCTGGAGTCCACACGCACACCGCCGCCATCGATCAAGCGACCCGCTTCGGTGGTCGAGGGGGCCAGGCCGGCCGATTTGAGCAAAGCGCCAATGCCCAGCGGTGCGCCAGACAGGCTGATCTCGGCGATGTCGTCGGGCACACCACCCTTGCTGCGGTTGATGAAGTCTTGTTCGGCCGCATCGGCAGCGGCCGCGCTGTGGAAACGTGCGGTGATTTCTTGGCCAGCATGACCTTGGCGTCTTTCGGATTGCGACCGCACTCCACCTCTTTTTCAGCGCCTCGATCTCGGCCATCGATTTGAAGGACAGCAGGGTGTACCAGCGCCACATCAGGTGTCCGAGATGGAGAGCACCTTGGCGAACATGTCGTTGGGCGCCTCGGCAATGCCGATATAGTTGTTCTTGGACTTGGACATTTTGTCCACGCCGTCCAGGCCTTCCAGCAGTGGCATGGTCAAA
>JACDQO010000512.1 GCA_015657605.1 Limnohabitans sp.
CGGATCGCGCTGCAATGGTCCTTGACGTACAGCCAGTCGCGCACTTGCATGCCGTCGCCGTACACCGGCAGCGGCTTGCCCGCCAAGGCGTTGACGATCATCAGCGGGATGAGCTTTTCGGGGAAGTGGTAGGGGCCGTAGTTGTTGCTGCAGTTGGTGGTCAACACCGGCAGACCGTAAGTGTGGTGCCAGGCGCGCACCAAATGGTCACTGGCGGCTTTGCTTGCGCTGTAGGGGCTGTTGGGCTCGTAGCGGTGGGTTTCACTGAAGGCCGGGTCGCCCTTGGCCAGGGAGCCATACACCTCGTCGGTCGACACGTGCAAAAAGCGGAAGGCCGATTTCTCCCCCTCGGGCAACCCACTCCAATAACCGCGCACCGATTCGAGCAGGTTGAAGGTGCCCACGATGTTGGTCTGAATGAAATCACCGGGGCCGTGGATGGAGCGGTCCACATGGCTTTCGGCCGCGAAGTTGACCACCGCACGCGGCCGGTGCTCGGCCAGCAGACGGCCGACCAAAGCACTGTCGCCGATGTCGCCTTGCACCAACTGGTGCCGCGCATCGCCTTGCAAGCTGGCCAAAGTCTCGGGGTTGCCGGCATAGGTGAGCTTGTCGAGGTTGACGATGGGCTCGCCACTGGCAGCCAGCCAATCGAGCACGAAGTTGGCGCCGATAAAACCTGCGCCGCCGGTTACCAAGAGGGTCATGAAATCAAGGGGTTGGGGTGCAGCGAAAGGCCGCACCAACTGCGCTCGATTTTAGGAGCATTGCGCTTTGACCCGCTGACAGTTGGGGAGGGCTACTGCAGGGGTCCAAGCAGCGGTTAAAGTGGTGGCTTGTTCAGGAAATGACCATGGCCACCTCAGACCCCTCCAAACGCAAAACAGCCAAGCCCACACCGGCCAGCGACCCTTTCACACCCCCTGCGCAGCAAGTGTGGCTGGCGGGTCTGGGGGCCATGGCCAAAGCCCAGGAGCAAGGCAGCAAAGCCATGGAAGCCCTGCTGAACGACGGGCTGGCGTTTCAGCGTAAAAGCCAGGCCGAAGCTCAGCAACGCCTGCAAGAAGCCACCGAGCGCCTGAGCCACATGGCCAGCGATTTGGGCCAGCAAGCCACCGGGCGCGTGGACAAACTGGAGCACCTGTTTGAAGACCGCGTGGCCAAGGCCTTGCACCGCTTGGGCATGCCCTCGCTTTTGGACATTCAGATGCTGAACGACAGGGTGGCGCAGCTGGAAGCGCAATTGGCGGCTTTGCAAGGCAAAAAGCCCGCGATCGCTCCCAAAAAGCCCCGCAGCCGCTCGGCCTGAGCCCATCACCGCACAGCCCTTACATGGCCAAAAAAGCCCCCCGCCGAACCGCAGAGCGCATTGCCGAGGTGACGCTGGAGCTGTTCAACCGGTTTGGCGAGCCCAATGTGTCGACCACCTTGATCTCGGCCGAGTTGGGCATCAGTCCCGGCAATTTGTACTACCACTTTGCGTCGAAAGATGCCTTGGTCAACCACTTGTTTGACCAGTACGAAACCGCCATGCTGGGCTTGCTGGAAGCAGCTCCGGATGTGAAGGATGTGGAAGACACCTGGTTCTTTTTGCACTCGCTGTTCGAGCAGGTCTGGAGCCACCGTTTTTTGTACCGCGACCTGAACAACCTGCTGTCGGGCAATAGGCATCTGGAAACGCATTTTCATGCCATCTTGGAGCGCAAGACGCGGGCCTTTAGGCAAATGCTCGAATCACTGGCCGCAGCAGGCCTGATGCGTTTGAACCCCGACAACATCGAAACCTTGTCGGCCAGCATGTCGGTCATGGTCACTTATTGGCTGAGCTATGAGTATGTGCGCAATCCACGCCAAGCCATGGAGCCGGCCAGCGCCGGCTTGGCCTTGACCCGCGGTGCGCAGCATGTCTTAGCGCTGCTGACACCCCACATGGCCGATACCGACTTGCAAAGCCATTTGCAGGCCTTGACTGCGGCTTACAACGCGCCCAATCAGGACTGATTTTGGGGTTGAAAACGCTGCGCGGCCAGCGCCAGCAGACCATCAAAAATCAGGTTGTCCACCAACTCGAACTGCACCGACATGCTGGGCGCCATTTTCCAGCCCGCACCCCCGGTCATGATGCACAGGGGCTCTTGCCCGGTGTGCTCGCGCAGGTGCTGCACCATGCGCTCGCATGCGCCCGCGATGGCATAGGTGCCGCCGCTGGTCAAAGCATCGCTGGTGTTGGTGGGAAAAGGTGTGACTTCGCCTGTGGGAACGTGCAAGCCGGCCGTACCCGACTCCAAAGCGCGCAACATGATGCCGTGGCCGGGCAAAATCAAGCCCCCCAGAAATCGGCCTTCAGCGTCGATGGCCTCCACGGTCACGGCCGTGCCCACCATGACCACCACCAAAGGACGCGCCGAGCCTTGCGCCAACATGCGCTGCCTGGCACCGAGCATGGCCACCCAGCGGTCTGCCCCCAAACGTGAGGGGTGGTCGTAGCCGTTGGTCAGGCCCGCTTCTTGGGCGCTGGGTACCACCCACTGCGGGGTGAAATCCCAGATCTCCATTTGCTCTTGCACACGGCGCTTGATGGCGTCACCGGCCACCACGCAGCCCAGCATGTGATCGGGTTTGGGCAATGCAGCCCAAGCGCCTTCAGACAATCGGTCGATGTTTTCCAAAAATTCTGCGCCTTGCGCCAGTAACCGCCCTTGGGGGCTGGGTTGGTCATACAGCGCCCATTTCAGGCGCGTGTTGCCCACATCGATGGCTAAAAATGTCATCCGCTGATGATAATGATTTTTAAGGGCTGACATTGCGGACTGAAGCTCACTCCGGCTGGCCTGTGGTTTGGGCTTTTCGAATCACCGCATGGGCATCGCGGTCGAAGCCCACGCCAGTCTCGTGTGCCTCGACCTGAAGCATCAAACCCAGCAAACGCGCCCCATGTTCGACGGCCATGGAGGCGTATTTGATGTCCCCTTGCACCAGCGCGCTGGCCATGAGCTCCACCCGTTCAAAGCCATGCAAATTACCTGACACTTTGCCCGCCACGATGATGCGGCTGGCGCTCACGTCGCCATGGATCTCACCGGTGGGCCCAATCACCACCGAGATGGCGCTGTCTTTGGGCGCCTCGATGTTGCCCACCACCTTGCCGTCGATCCGCACGCTTTCTTGCAACTTCAAGCAGCCATGGATTTCGGCGTTGCGGCCAATCAGAGTGTCAAACTTTTCCTGCCCCATGACCAAGGGTGTGAGGTTGGTTTTTTGGATCCGAACATGGGAGTCTCCTTTTGTCGATGAATGTGCGCCGCTTCAGGAGCGGCTCCAGGCGGCCAATGCTTTCACGGGATGCAGGGCTTTCCCATTGAAGATGACTTCGTAATGAAGGTGCGGGCCGGTGGAGCGCCCCGTGTTGCCCAAGGTACCCACGGTTTGGTGCGGCGCCATGATCTGCCCGGCTTGGACATGAATGGCCTGCAGGTGTGCGTATCGGGTCACAAACCCCTCTGCATGCTGAATGTCCACCACATTGCCATAGGCCCCCGAATACTCAGCCACCAGCACCACGCCGGGCGCGGTGGACAAGACCGGTGTGCCCACGGGGGCGACGAAGTCGATGCCTTCATGCATGCTGGGCAAACGTGACAGGGGATCGACCCGAAAGCCAAAACCACTGGTGACGGCAAAATCACCAGCGATGGGCAGCAAGGTGGGCAACAAGTCGATGCGGCCCAGGTCTTTTTGCCAAAGGTTTTGCATCTCCTGCATGGCTTGGTCGAAGCGCTGTGCTTTTTGCAAGGACTGGTCAATCTGCGTGCCGAGGGCGCCGTCGTTCGAGCGCCACAGAGGCAGCAGGTTCATGGGGCCACCCCGGCCAAGGAAACCATCGGCTTGTACCGAAGATGAAAAAGACAAGAGTTTTTCAAGGCCCAAACGTCCAAGTGCCTTGTTTTTGAGCTGCTCCAGTTGCGACATGCGGTCGGTGACGCGCTCCAGCTGTTGGTTCAGCTCGTCGAGTTTGCTCCGGTAATCGGCTTCGATTTTTTGCTGCTCACTGTGGCTGGTGACGCCGCCCATGCGATGGGCCAGTTCTGGCACATATTCCACCGCCACCCGCAAGCCGATCAAATTGAACACAAAACCCAACAACACCAAAAAACCGGACACCGCCGCCACCGCCGTCAACACCGTGCGGGTGGTGATGGACACAGTGACCACTTTGGCGGCAGGCCCTGAGACCCAAATCAATTGCATGGCTTCCCCACATGAATGCGATGTTTCCCCAAGCGCTTGGTGCCAGGGTCAACCGGTTATTACACCAAAAGATGGACTCGCAGCCAACAGGGCAATACCGGAGGGTTCACTCAGGGCTAGAGAGGCCCCACTTCAGAGCTTGGGCCGCAAGACCGGCTGCACCGACTCATAAGCCCGCGCGGCACGCAGCACCAAGGCGTCGCCAAACATCGGGCCCACGATTTGCAGTCCCATGGGCAAGCCTGCTTGGGTCAAGCCACAGGGCACAGTGATGGCCGGTTGCTGGGTCAGGTTGAAGGGGTAGCTGAAGGGTGTCCAGCCCAGCATGCTGACCGGATCCATCGGCACCGTACCCGCAGGCCTCGCTTCAAAAGCCGGGATCGATACCGAAGGTGTGACCAAGAGGTCGTAGCGCTGCATGAACTGGCGCATGTGCGAGCCGAGCACGCCGCGTCGCTGGTTGAGCTGCTGGATCTGCTGCGCATTGAGTTGTGCGCCCAATTGAGCTTCGGCTCGGAAGTCCGGGTCGGCCAGCGCCTGCTGCGCAGCACTCAGCCCCGACCAGACCGTGTGGGCCCCCAAAAACCACAGACCGGTGGTGATCTCCAGCGGGTCTTCAAAACCCGGATCTACTTGCTCCACATGGGCGCCCAGCGCTTGCAGCTTTTGCACCGCCTGATCGACCGCCTCTGCGATCTCAGGGTGCACGTTTTGGGCGTATCCCAAGGTGGGCGAGTACGCGATGCGCAGGCCACGGATACCGTCTTCGAGCCCGACGGTGTAGTCGGTCGCATCGGGCGGCAGCGACGTCCAATCTCGGGCATCGGGCTTTTTGAGCACGTTCATCATCATGGCCGCGTCGCGCACGCTCAGGGTGTGTGGACCCAGGTGCGCCACCGAGCCAAATGGTGACAAGGGGTAAGCAGGAACACGGCCAAAACTGGGCTTGAGGCCCACATTGCCGCAAAACGCCGCCGGGATGCGCACACTGCCCGCACCATCGGTGCCCACACTCAAGGGTCCCAGACCTGCGGCGACCGCTGCGGCCGTGCCGCCCGAGGAGCCGCCGGGTGTGTGGGCCAGGTTCCAGGGGTTGCGCGTGATGCCGGTGGCTGGCGAATTGGTCTCGCCCTTGCAGCCAAATTCGGGCGTGGTGGTCTTGCCCAGCAGCACCGCACCCGCTTCGCGCAGGCGTGCGGTGGCGGGCGCATCCACCTCCCAAGGCTGCTGGGGGTCGATGGTGCGGCTGCCGCGCAAGGTGGGCCAGCCGCGGGTGAGGATCAGGTCCTTGATGCTGGTGGGCACGCCATCGAGCTCGCCCACAGGCGCGCCGGTGCTGCGGTGCGCTTGCCAGCGGGCTTCGCTGGCCTGGGCGCTGGCCAATGCGCTTGGGGCGTCCACCAGGCAAAAGGCATTGATCTGAGGATTGACTTTGTCGATGCGCGAGAGCACCGCTTGCGTGGCCTCCACCGGACTGGCCTGCCCACTGCGGTAAAGCTGCAGCAATTCATGCGCAGTGCATTGGGTCAGGTCGGTGGTGCGCATGCGGGTCTCCATTCGTTGATGATGGGGTCACGCCCAGCCCGTCAAAGCCGAGGGACATGGCCAAGCTTCAAGGCCGAGCTTCAAGGTCTGGTGCGTGTTTGGGGGCTGAGTTTTTCCAAGGC
>JACDQO010000513.1 GCA_015657605.1 Limnohabitans sp.
GTTTCACACCCGTTTGCGCCAGCACCTCAGGCAGCTTGTCGGCGAACATGTCCACCACCACCAAAGCCTTGGCCTGGCTGTTGTTGAACTGGTGCACCATCTCATTGACGGTGTACAGGGGGTTGGTATTGACCAGCACGCAACCGGCTTTGAGCACACCAAAGGCCACGACCGGAAAGGACAGGCTGTTGGGCAACTGCACCGCCACACGGTCGCCCCGGGCCAAACCCAGTGTGCTGCGCAGGTAGCCCGCAAAAGCGTCCGACAAAGCATCGACTTGCGCAAAACTCAAACTGCCATTCATGCCGTTGGGCACCACGCAGGTGAAAGCCGCTTTGGCCTCGCTGTCGCGCGCCCATCGGGTGCAGTGGTCGTGAATGAAGTACGCCAAATTGTGGTGGGTGCTGGCGGGCAAATCAGGGGCAATGCCGACCTGAGGGTAAACCGCTGACCACGGACGATGCGCGCTAGCGCTGTCGGGGTTGATGTTCATAAAACTCCTTAAATGGACCAGATGACCTCATGCCTGCACTCTGAACAGGCAGCACATCGGGTCTTGTTATGATTCTCTTGATTGCGTTGTCAACGCTGCTTGCAACGAGCCGCCATTATTCACGCAATCGGCGGTCAAACAGGCCGTAATCACCCGACATGGGCGGGTGTTTTCCCTGAGCAAAAACCTTGACTTACGAAGGTTTGATTTGCTCATGGGCCGCACTGGGCAGCCAACTCAAAATCAGGCAGGTGGTCACAGAAAAACCTGCCAACAAAATAAGTGATTGACCAAAGCCCATGGCTTTGACCACGGGCCCCAAAGCCCACACAGACAAGGAGCTCACACCAAAGGAGACCCCCAGCCGCATGCCCGACACGCGCGAGCGCAAACGATCATCCACATAGCGGGCGATCATGTAGTCGGTGAAAGGAATGGCGCCGAAGATGAACACCATCACGCCCGTCAATGCCACAAACAACCACCAACCCTGGGCCTGAGAGGCGAAGACCAACATGGGAATCTGCGCCAACACCATGAACAAGAAAAAAGGTTTCAAGGCAAATCGGTTGATCAAATGCCCCACGACCAACTGAGCCAAGGAAGCCACGGCATACACCACGGCCAACAACAAACCCAAAGCGGCAGGATCTTCCATCACGCCCACAAAGCGTTCCGTCAGCAGCAAACCATTGCCATTGGTGGTGAAGTTGAACAGCACGCTGCTGGTCACCGCTGCGGCTGTCATCACCACCAGCGCACGCGCCAGCATGGGCCCGGGCAAGCTGACCTTGGCGCCGCCCTTGCGTTTGGCAGGCGAAGACACCTCGGGCGGGCAGCTGCGTGCAAACAAGAGGCCGCACAAGAGTGCGCCCACACCCGGCACCACAAAAGCTGCACGCCAACCGAACCACTGGATCAAAAAGCCGGTGAGCAAAGCCGCCACGGCCACGCCCAAATTGCCCGCCAAACCATTGAAGCCAATCGTCGCACCCGGGTTGGGCGAGCGCTCCAGCAGCATGGGAATGCCCACCGGGTGGTAGATGGCGGCAAACACGCCAATCAAGGTCAGGCAGGCCGCCAGCTGCCAAGGCGTTTGCGCGAAGGCCGTCAGGATGGCGGCTGCGCCAATGCCAAAAAAGAAGACCAGCATCATGCTGCGGCGGCCCCACAAATCGCCCAGCCTCCCCGCAGGCAAAGAGCCCAGCCCGAACATGAAAAACGCTCCGGCGCCATAAGGCATCAGGTCTTGCCATTGGGCAAGGCCCATGTCGGCCGCGATGGTGCTGACAGCCGCCGCAAAAATCAGCAAAAACAAATGGTCCAGCGCGTGCGCGATGTTGAGCAAGCCACGCACCACACGGGGGTGGTCGACCACAACTTCGGTCACGGCTGTGCTCACGCTTTGGACTGTGTGGGTGAAACAGAGACAGTGGGTGCGTCCAAGGGTCTGGCTGATTGGGGCTGCACCGCCGGCTCAGGCATGAAACACATCTTCTCGCCGTCCCAACGCTGGCCGCACCAGCACAGGCCTTCGGCGTTGATGATGCAAGTGCCAGTGCCGCAGCACCGTGGATCGTCTGACATGGGTCTGCTCCTCAAAATCAAGCCCTCACAGGCCTGCTGTGGCCTTGGCTTTTTCGCACGCCATCAGGATGCGCTCGGGTGTGGCCGGAGCGTCCATGTACACCACGGCTTTGTGATCGGCACTGGCTGCCACCGCATCGCGCAAGGCGAAGAAGGCCGACAGACCCAACATCAAAGGCGGCTCGCCTGTGGCTTTGCTGTTGAAAGGTGTGGGCTTCAAGTTGGCGTTGTCGAACAAGGACACATTGAAGTGCTCAGGAATGTCACCCGCCACCGGAATCTTGTAAGTGCTGGGGCCGTGTGTGAGCAGCTTGCCCTTCTTGTCCCAAATGCACTCTTCCATGGTGAGCCAGCCCATGCCTTGCACATACGCGCCTTCAATCTGGCCTTTGTCCAATGCGGGGTTGATGCTGCGGCCCACGTCGTGCACGATGTCCACGGCCTTGAGCCACCACTCGCCCGTGCGGGTGTCGATCTCCACTTCGCTCACGGCCGCGCCGTAGCAGTAGTAATAGAAAGCGCGGCCATTCAGGGTCGCAAAGTCGTATTTGATTTCGGGCGTCATGTAGAAGCCCGTGACCGACAAGCCCACACGTTCCATGTACGCTTGCTTGGTCACAGCGGCCCACTTCACAGCTTTACCGCCGCCGTGGACTTCGTTGTTCGCGAAAGTCACATCGCCTTCAGCGCAACCCAACATGCGGGCCGCCACGGGCTTCAAGCGCTCGCGCATTTGCGCGGTGGCGTTCATGATGGCCGCGCCGTTGATGTCGGCACCGCTCGAAGCCGAAGTGGCCGACGCGTTGGGCACTTTTTGCGAATCGGTCGCGGTGATGCGCACATGGTCCACGCTGATGCCCAAACCATCGGCACACACCTGCGCCATCTTGGTGTTCAGGCCCTGGCCCATTTCGGTGCCGCCGTGGTTGCAGCTGACCGAACCATCCATGTAGACCACCAGCAATGCGCCGCCCTGGTTCAGGTGCGTGGCGGTGAAGCTGATGCCGAACTTCAAAGGCACGAGTGCCATGCCGCGCTTGCGGGTTTTGCTCTTGGCGTTGAAGGCATGCACGGCAGCTCGGCGCTCGGCGTATTTCGACTCGTGCTCGACCTGGTCGATCACCTTGTCACCCACCCAGTCTTCAATCAACTGGTTGTATTGGGTGGTCATGGTGTCGGGCGTGCCGCTGATGGCGGGGTCTTTGTAGAGGTTGAGCTTGCGCACTTGCAGTGGGTCTTTGCCCAAAGTCATCGCAATCTCGTCCATCACCGTCTCGATGCCGAACATGCCTTGCGGGCCGCCAAAACCCCGGAAAGCGGTCGCGCTTTGGGTGTTGGTTTTGCAGCGGTGGCTGACCAGCTTGAGCGCGGGCAGGTGGTAGGTGTTGTCGATGTGCAAGCATGCACGGTCGTTCACCGGGCCGGAGTAATCGGTGCTGTAGCCGCAGCGCGACATGAGCGTGATGTTGGCACCCAAGACGCGGCCTGTGTCGTCAAAGCCCACTTCGTAGTCGATCCGGAAATCGTGGCGCTTGCCGGTGATGGTCATGTCGTCGTCGCGGTTCACGCGCAGCTTGACGGGCTTTTGCAGCTTGTGCGCAGCCAGCGCGGCGCTCTGACTGAAGATGCTGGCATTGCCCTCTTTGCCACCAAAGCCACCACCCATGCGGCGGCAGATCACCTCCACATCGTTGGTGTGCAGGTTCAGGGCGTGTGCGGCTTCGCGCTGGTTGCCGTCGGGGTGCTGGGTCGACACATACAAGGTCAGCTGGCCGTCTTCCTTGGGCACCGCGTAAGTGATCTGGCCTTCCAGGTAAAACTGCTCTTGCTGACCGGTGTTGGTGCTGCCTTTGATCTTGTGCGGCGCGTTGGCAATGGCCGCAGCGGCATCGCCCCGCGTGATGCCCTTGGGCGGCATGATGAAACTGCCCGCCGCCATGGCCTCTTCGATCGTCAAGATGGGTGTGAGTTCTTTCACCAGCACCTTGGCTTTTTTGGCGGCTTCGCGGGCGTAGAGCATTTCACGCGCCACGACCACGGCCACGGCCTGGCCAATGAACTCGACCTTGCCAGCGGCCAGGAAGGGGTCATCGTGGATGATGGGACCGCAGTTGTTTTCGCCGGGAATGTCTTTGGCGGTGTAGACCGCGACAACGCCGTGTTCACGCAAGATGGCTTCGCGGTCGATACCGTCAGCAATCAACTCGCCATGCGCCACGGGCGACAAGATGAGCGCGGCATACAAAGTGCCTGCGTGCTCTGGGATGTCGTCGATGTAAGTGGCCGAGCCGGTGACATGCAAGTGCGCAGACTCATGCACCAGCTCTTTGCCCTGCTGAACGTCCGAAGCAGGCAACAGGTTTTTGATGGGGGTAGGAGCGTTCATTCAAGCCACCTCTTTCTGTTCTTCAATGAATTCAAGCACCAGGTTGCGGGCAACCAGGGCGCGGTAGGCCCAAGTGGCACGCAGACCGTCGCGGGCGGTGAAGCTGGCGGCGATCGCGGCGTCCAGGTCGGCCGATTTCACGTCGGCAGGCGCACGGCCTTCCAATACGGCTTCGAGCTTGGGGGCTCGGCAAGGCGATGGGGCCAGGCCGTTGTAGGCCAGCTTCACGCCGCTCAGCTTGCCGCCTTTGAGCGTGTAGCTGATGGCTGCGCAGGTGGCCGAGATGTCTTGCTCAAAACGCTTGCTCACCTTGTGGGCGCGGAACACCTGGCCTGCCACGGGCTTGGGCAACTCCACAGCCTCGATGAACTCACCGGGCTCCATCACGTTTTTCTTCATACCCGTGTAGAAGTTGTCCAGCAGCACCTTGCGGGTCTTATCGCCCCGGCGCAGCACCAAGCTGGCACCCAGCGCCATCAGGCAAGGCATGGTGTCGCCAATCGGTGAGCCATTGGCGATGTTGCCCGCCAGCGTGGCCGTCGACCTGATGGGGGGCGAACCAAAGCGGCGCAGCACTTCGGTGAAGTCGGGGTAAGCCTGGGCCACCAGCGCTTCGACCTGCGTGAGCGACACGGCCGCGCCAATGCGCCAGGCGTTGGCGGTATCGGTCACTTGGCGCAGTTCTTTGACGTTGCCCAGGTACATGATGTGATCTGGGCGTGAGAACTGCTTGTTCACCTGCAGACCGATTTCGGTGCTGCCTGCCAAGAGCGTGGTGGTGGGGTTCTTGGACCAGGTAGTCGGCCGCTTCGGCCAAGGTGGCGGGCGAGACGAATTCGTTGCCTTGCGGGTGCGCACCACGGGCTGCACGATGATGTCGCCGTCCAGGCTGAGCGTGGGCACACTGGCGCGTTTGATTTCTTTGAGCAGCGGCACATCGGCGCTGTCGTCCAGCTTCAAGGCCTCGGGCTTGGCACAAGCCTTGGTGGCCGATTCGATGATCGGCTTGTAGCCCGTGCAACGGCACAGGTTGCCGCTGAGCGAATCGGTGATCTGCTGGCGGTTGGGCATGGGCAAAACCTGCACCAGGTTCACCAGACTCATCACGATGCCGGGCGTGCAAAAACCGCACTGCGAACCGTGGCACTTGATCATTTCTTCCTGCACCGGGTGCAGCGTGCCATCGGCTTTTTTCAGGCTCTCGACGGTTTTGACCGATTTGCCGTCCAGCGAAGGCAACAACTGGATGCAGGCGTTGGTCGCCACATAGTCCACGCCCGTGCCAGCGGCATTGAGTTCGCCCACCATGACCACACAAGCGCCGCAATCGCCTTCGGCGCAGCCCTCTTTGGTGCCGGTGCGGTGCATTTGCTCGCGCAAATAGTCCAGAACGGTGGTGGTGCGGCGCTCGCCTTGGGCTTCGACGATGCGGCCGTCGAGCACAAAGCGCACGGTGTTGGTGACTTGGGTCATGGGAGGAGGGGGTACGTAATCGGGAAAGCTTGATTTTAGAGAGGGAAAACCCTCTGTGGGCTGCTTTTTCAACCAGACCGGTCAAATACGTCCATTTACAACGAAGCCGCATCCCCATTCGGGCAGCTGTTGGGTACTTTGGCATCCACACCGTTGCGGTGCATCCAAGGGGCCATCGCATCGGACAACCACAACCCCCTTCGGGCTGCTTGAGCCTGTGCTTGGGCTGCAGCATAGGCTTGGCGCTGCCGAAGATCGATTTCACACTGAAAGGCCTCGTAATACCAAGCTGCGCCCACCAAGACCATGTTCAGGTTGACATGGGTGCAGTCGGTCTTGAAAACGGTGCCTACCACCCGTTCGAAGCGGTCTTTTTCCGCATAGGTGACGGTGACCGTCTGGCCCAAGACCATGGCGGACAAATTCCCCCGAGATGAGGGTCCATAAGCTTGGTCCAGCTCGGGGGCGTCGATGCTGGCCAGCCGAACGGATTCACCGCCCACGGTGACCGTGTCACCGTCGTGCACCGATGTGACCATGCCGATGATGCGCTGCTTGCCAACGCTCACACCACAATGCGTGTTGCCCGTTTCAGGCGCAAAACTCGCACCATCTCCGCCGCCGCATGCCGACAAAGCCAGCGCAATAATGAATGCCAAAAGCCTCAACATGGCTGGAGCTTAGCCGACCGAGCGCCTACACTGTCCCCATGCCCATCACAAACTACGCCCCTTGGTATGTTTTGCCCAAGCGCAAATGCCAACTTTCGGACTTTGACACCGAGCCTCCTACCGAGGGGCAACTCTCTGGCAACGAATTGGATGAGCACTTGGCAGACATGGGCGAAAAGCTCGACAAACTGCAAAGCACCCTGCATGCAGCCAAGACCCGGGGTTTGCTGGTGGTGTTTCAGGGTATGGACACGTCGGGCAAAGACGGCGTGATCCGCAGCGTTTTCACCCACGTCAGTCCCTTGGGCGTGCGGGCCGAAGCCTTTGGCGTACCCACCGATCTGGAAAGCCGCCATGACTTTTTATGGCGCATCCATGCCAAAGCACCTGCGCGGGGCGAAATGGTGATTTTCAACCGCAGCCACTACGAAGATGTGCTGGTCACCCGTGTGCGGGGCATGATTGACGAGGAAACCTGCCAACAACGGTACGACAACATCCTGCACTTCGAGTCTTTGCTGCACAACGCGGGCATCAGCGTTTTGAAGTGTTATTTGCACATCTCCAAATCCGAGCAAAAGAAACGGCTGCAAGCCCGAATGGATGACCCCCGCAAACATTGGAAGCTGCAGCCTTCGGATTTTGACGACCGCGAGCTGTGGCCCCAATTCACCCAGGCTTACGAAGACGCCCTGAGCGCCACCAGCACGCCCGAATCCCCGTGGTACGTGGTGCCCGCCGACAACAAATCCTACCGAGACAGTTTTGTGGCCGGACTGATCGTGCAAACCCTTGAAAACATGAAACTGAAGCCCCCGAAGCCCAGTTTTGACCTGTCCAAAGTCAAACTTTGAATTGCTCTCTGGTCAACAGCTTCGACAGGGGCGCATCACCGGTGACATGCCCCGATGGCTTTCAGGACCCTCGATAGGTCGAATAACTCCAAGGGCTGGCCAGCAGGGGCACGTGGTAGTGCTGGTCTTCGTGGGCCACGCCAAAGTCCAGCGACACGCGGTTCAGGAAGTTGGGCTCAGGCAATTCCACGCCCTTGGCCTTGAAGTAGTCACTCACATTGAACACCAGACGGTAGGTGCCTTTGCGCAGGCTGGCATGGTCGTAGAGCAAGCCGTCAGGGTTGCGGCCGTCGTGGTTGAGGGTGAAGCTTTTGACCAAAGTGGCCTGCTCGCCTTGGGTGGTGTACAGGGCCACCTGCATGCCCGCAGCGGGGCAGCCGTGCATCGTGTCCAGAACGTGTGTGCTCAATCCCATGGTTTTGCTCGCTTGTCTTGAATGGGGTCAAAAGGATGGTTTTGGCAAGGCTTTGAATAGCCCCACAAACCGGTCGACCGAAGTGTATACAATTTTGCATTTGATGGCTATGATTTGCGCCAACAACACAAAAACACTTGGGCAACACCACCCCAAGGGACTGCGAGACATGGAAATTTCTACCACGCACCACATCGTCGAATCGCTGACCCGTGCCATCGTGGAGCATCGGCTTTTACCCGGCTCCAAGCTGGCCGAGCAAAAACTGGCCGACCACTTTGGCGTGTCGCGCACCTTGGTGCGCCAAGCGCTGTTTCAGTTGTCCCAAAACCGCCTGATCCGTTTAGAGCCCGCACGCGGCGCGTTCGTGGCAGCCCCCTCGGTTGAAGAAGCCCAGCAGGTCTTTGCTGTGCGCCGCATGCTCGAAGCTGAAATGACCCGCGCCTTTGTGCAGCAGGTCACGCCCGAACAAATCGCCTCCCTCAAAGACCACATCAAGCAAGAGCGCGAAGCGGTCACCCAAGGCGACATCACAGGACGCACCGAGTTGCTGGGCGACTTTCATGTGCGCATGGCCGAGCTGATGCACAACGATGTGCTGGCCCAAGTGCTGGGCGATTTGATCTCGCGCTGCGCCCTGATCACGCTGATGTACCAGTCGCGCAACGAGGCCGAGCACTCCACCGACGAACACGTGGCCATCGTGGCCGCGCTGGA
>JACDQO010000514.1 GCA_015657605.1 Limnohabitans sp.
CCCCTAGGTTCAGCACATTGGGGCTGCTGCCCCCAAGCCCAAAGCTTCACGCGTAGCGCAAACGCAAATCGCGTTTGAGCAATTTGCCGCTCGGGTTTTTGGGCAGCGTATCGGTGAAGACCACGCGTTTGGGTGTCTTGAAGCCCGCCATGTGCTGCGCGCAGTGAGCGATCACCGCCGACTCGTCCAGCGTTTGTCCGGCCTTGACCACGATCACGGCCGTCACGGCTTCGACCCACTTGGGGTCGGGCAAACCGATCACCGCCACTTCGCTGACTTGCGGCAGGCGGTAGATCATTTCTTCGACCTCGCGGCTGGCCACGTTTTCGCCGCCGGACTTGATCATGTCTTTCTTGCGGTCCACCACAGAGATATAACCCTCATCGTCGATCATGCCCAGATCTCCACTGTGGAACCAATCACCCTCAAAAGACGCCTTGGTGCGCTCGTCGTCATGAAAGTAGCCCAGCATCAAATGCGGCGAGCGGTGCACGATCTCACCCACCTCGCCCACGGCCACGTCCTGCATGGCGTCGTTCACCACCCGGGTTTCGACGTTGCGCACCGCCTTGCCGCATGAACCCAGTTTGCGCAGCTGATCCTCTGGGCCGAGCATGGTGGCCAAGGGCGCGATTTCGGTTTGGCCATACAGGTTCCACAGCCGCACTTGGGCAAGCGCGACGCCAACTCCTTGAGCACCTCCACCGGCATGATGGACGCGCCGTAGTAGCCCTTGGCCAATTGGGCGAGTTTGCCCGCATCCATCAGCGGCGAACGCAGCAAAGCGATCCACACCGTGGGCGGGGCAAAAAAGCTGGTGATGCCAAACTTTTCGAGCATGGGCAGCAGGTTGTCAGGTGTAGGCTTGGACGTGATCACATTGGTGCTGCCCATGTAAATGGCCGGACCAAAAAACACATCGAGCTGGGCGCAGTGGTACAGCGGCAATGCGTGCAGGGCCACGTCGGCCTCGGCAATTTCGGCATCGATCACGCAGCTGACGTATTGCCACATGACCGCATCGTGCGTGAGCTGCGCCCCTTTGGGCGAGGACTCGGTGCCGCTGGTGTAGACGATCTGCGCTACGTCGTAGCTGCCCAGTTGCACATCAGGCAGCGCATCGGAGCAAACCGCCAAGGTGTCAAAGTTGTGCATACCCGGCACGGGCTGGCTCGGGTCTTCGGACGGCAACCAGATGAACTGCTCAACTTTCGTGTCGAGTTTGGAGGCGGCCTGCGCCAGCTCGGCCAAGCCACTGTCGGTGGCCAAAGTGACAGCGCCCGCGTGTCGCAGGATGTAAGCCACCTCTTCGGCCTTGAGCATGAAGTTGATGGGCACCATGACCGCGCCCCGGCGGGCCAGCGCAAAGCGCAGCGCGGCAAAGCCATGCGAGTTGCGCGCCAGCACCGCCACCTTGTCGCCCTCGGCAATGCCGATGCGGGCCAAGCCTGACGCCAGGCGGGTGACCAGCGCGTCGAACTCGGCATAGGTCCAGGTGGTGCTGCCACACACGATGCCGGTCTTGGTGGGCAGGCGGATCGCGGTGCGGCGCAGGGCATCTGCAATGGTCTGGCGGCGAACGGCGGGATGGATGGCGGTAGACATGGTGGCGGTCATCGTGAAGGCTCCTGCATCGATATGATCGGAAGATTGAACATCAGACCCGCGAGAATTCCATTGGCACTTCCCCCTCCCTCCCCCCGAAAACTGTCACATACGCGAACCGTGGTGTACCAAGGCTTTGACCGCGAAGACGGCCTGTGGGACATCGAAGCCCAACTGACCGACGTCAAGACCTTTGGCTTCCAGGTCCCCAACGAACGGCTTTTCTCCGGCGACAAGCCGATCCATAACCTGAAAATCCGCGTCACCCTCGACAACAAAATGGTGATCCAGGACATCTCCACCTCCATGGACGACATCCCCCACCCCGAATGCGTCGGTGCGCCACACGGCATGCACAAGCTCATCGGCTGCACCATGGGCCCGGGCTGGCGCAAGACCATCAACCAACATGTGGGCGGCACCGAGGGCTGCACCCACCTGCGCGAAATGCTGTTCAACATGGCCACGGCCGCCTACCAAACCCTGCCCTCCGGCCAATGGCAGCGCCGCGAGCTGCCGGCCAGCCCCACCCCGAAACTGACCCCATGACGCCCTATTCCTGGGCCAATTGCCACAGCTGGGCCTATGACAGCCCGACGGTGCAACGGGCCTATCCGATGTTTTTCAAGCCAAAGGCAGCTGAGGACGCGGGAAACTGAGCAGGAGCTCGCCTGCGATAATGTGGGTCTTCCAAAGCGCATCTGCGCTTTTCTTTTTCACAGCCTCTGGATCTACACCATGAACCGCTGCACTTTGGCCCTTTTCGGGCGTGCTTTGCTTTGCCTTGACTTCATCACCTCCCTTGAATCCGTGGAGGCTGCATGAGCAAGAAGGTCTTCATCAAAACCTTTGGCTGCCAGATGAACGAGTACGACTCGGACAAGATGGCCGATGTGCTGGGCGCGGCCCAGGGCTACACCCCCACGCAGGACGTGGACGAGGCCGATTTGATTTTGTTCAACACCTGCTCGGTGCGCGAGAAGGCGCAAGAAAAAGTGTTCAGTGATCTGGGCCGGGTGCAACACCTCAAAGCCAAGGGCGTGCTGATTGGCGTGGGCGGTTGCGTGGCCAGCCAGGAGGGTGCCGAGATCATCAAGCGCGCCCCTTATGTGGACGTGGTGTTTGGCCCGCAGACCCTGCACCGCCTGCCCGAGTTGCTGAACGAGCGCGAGCGCAAGCAGCGCCCGCAAGTGGACATCAGCTTCCCCGAAATTGAAAAATTTGACCACCTGCCGCCCGCCAAGGTGGACGGCGCCACCGCCTTTGTGTCGATCATGGAAGGCTGCAGCAAATATTGCAGCTACTGCGTGGTGCCCTACACCCGGGGCGAAGAAGTGTCGCGCCCGTTTGACGATGTGCTGGTTGAGGTGGCGGGGCTGGCCGCACAGGGCGTGAAAGAGATCACGCTGCTGGGCCAGAACGTGAACGCTTACCGGGGCAAGATGGGCAACACGGCCGACATCGCCGACTTTGCGCTGCTTCTGGAGTACGTGGCCGACATGCCGGGCATCGAGCGCATCCGCTACGTGACCAGCCACCCGAACGAGTTCACCCAGCGCCTGATCGACGCTTACGAAAAGATCCCCAAACTGGTGAGCCACCTGCACTTGCCGGTGCAGCACGGATCAGACAAATTTGATGGCCATGAAGCGCGGCTACACCGCCATGGAATACAAGAGCACGATCCGCAAGCTGCGGGCCATCCGCCCTGACATGTCACTCAGCAGCGATTTCATCGTGGGCTTCCCCGGCGAGACCGAGGACGACTTCAACAAGATGATGAAGCTGATCACCGATGTGGGCTTTGACACGAGTTTCAGCTTCATCTTCAGCCCCCGCCCCGGCACGCCTGCAGCCAACCTGCATGACGAGACGCCACACGCCGAAAAATTGCGCCGCCTGCACCACCTGCAAGCGACCATCGAAGAAAACGTGCAGCGCATTGGCGAGAGCCGTGTGGGCACGGTTCAGCGCATTTTGGTGGAGCGCCCTTCACGCAAGGACGCGAACGAGCTGGCGGGTCGCACCGAGTGCAACCGGGTGGTCAACTTCCCCGGTGGCCCCAACATGGACCGCCTGATCGGTCAAATGGCCAATGTGCGCATCACCCAAGGCTTGTCGCACTCGCTGCGCGGCGAGTTGGTGATCAAGGACTGAGCCTCTGGGGGTTTCAGGATTCGCGTCCGACTTCGCGAATGTAGCGGCGGTAGTCACCGTGCGGGATGGGTGTGCAGCCATCCACCGGGCGGTTGTAGACATAGGTCTGCAACTGCTGGCCTTGCAGCGGGCCGCTGGCCACCGTCACCACCTCTCGCCAATAGTGTGATTCGGCGCGGTCACCGGGCACCACGCCTTCCACCCCATCCAGACGCGCCAGGTGTGCGTCATCGACTTCATAGACTTCGCCCGTGACGAGGCCGTCTCCTGGCAGCAAGCCGGGGTAACGCCCAAGGTCGAACAAGCGGCCAGGCACTTGGGCAGTGCCCATAAAGCGGGCACCGTGCATTTCTGTTTCCAAGCGCAAACCAGGCATCAGGGTGCCGTAAATGAAGAGGTAAGTCATTTGTGGATAGCCTGTGTGATCAACGAGGCATGCCGGGGAAGCCCCCGCCGCCGCCCATCATCCCTTTCATGGCACCCATGCGTTTCATCATTTTCATCATGCCGCCACCGGACATTTTTTTCATCATGTCCTGCATCTGCTCAAACTCCTTGAGCATGCGGT
The DNA here is from genome assembly GCA_015657605.1 of Limnohabitans sp. Taxonomy (GTDB): domain Bacteria; phylum Pseudomonadota; class Gammaproteobacteria; order Burkholderiales; family Burkholderiaceae_C; genus Limnohabitans_A. The sequence continues at coordinate 4,331 of JACDQO010000514.1, forward strand.
TCACGTCCTGCACCTGAACGCCCGCGCCAGCGGCAATGCGGCGCTTGCGGGTCGCTTTGATGAGTTCGGGTTTTTTCCGCTCTTGCGGTGTCATGCTGTGGATGATGCCTTGCTTGCGGCCAATGTCTTTTTCGACCTTGTCCATGTCCATGGAGCCGGCTTTGGCCGTCAGCTGACTGGGCAGTTTGTCCATCAGGCTCGACAACCCGCCCATTTGTTTCATCTGCTGAATCTGCGCCAAAAAGTCGTTCAGATCAAAACTGCCACCGCTTTTGACCTTGGACGCCAGCTTTTGCGCGGCCTCCATGTCCACACCGGCCGTGACCTGCTCCGACCAGGGCCACGATGTCGCCCCATGCCCAGCACACGGCCCGCGTGGCGCTCGGCATCGAATACTTCCAGGCCATCGATCTTCTCGCTGGTACCTGCAAATTTAATCGGCACGCCGGTGATCTGGCGCACCGACAAGGCCGCGCCACCGCGCGAATCGCCGTC
>JACDQO010000515.1 GCA_015657605.1 Limnohabitans sp.
GGTTGCGCGACACGGTGGCGCGCATGCCCAGCGGGTCCCAATCGCCTTCGATGGTCAGGCCCGGCGCGGTGCGGGGTATGGCCAGGTACAAGGTGTCGCGGCGCGAGAGGTCAGCGCCCTCTTTCTTTTCTGTGCACAGCACGCCAAAGTAATCGGCCGCGTCCGACAGAGATGCGAAGATTTTTTGCCATTTATCTTCCAACCGCCATCGACCTTGACGGCGAGTGTGCCGAAGGGCTGAGCGCCTGACGCTGCAGCACCGCCTTCCGAGAAAGGTTGCGCGTAAATCGCGCCGTCTTTCACCACACGCGCAAAGTGCGTGGCCTGGTGCTGGCGGTGTGAGGCGCGCTGCTCGGGCGTCATCTCCAAGTCTTCAGACAACAAGCCACTCCAGAGCATGGTGCACACATGCATGTTGAAGGTGAGCGCGGTGGCGCCGCAGTAGCGACCGATCTCGGCCGACACCATCGCATAAGTGGCGTAATCGGCGCCCTGGCCGCCGTGCGCTTCGGGCACGCACAGCGCCAGCAGACCCGAGTCGCGCATGTCGTTGTAGTTGGCAAACGGGAACTGCGCGTCGCGGTCGAGTTGCGCAGCGCGGGGGGCGAACTTCTCGCGGCCGAGTTGCCGGGCCAGCGCCATCAGCTTTTGCTGTTTCTCGGTCAGGGGGTAATCGTCGCCACAGATGGGCATGACGTCTGGTTGAGAGAGGGCTGTCACGTCGGTCATGGTTTCACGTCCTTCAGGAATTTTTCGAGTTCGGCGTTGAACGCCTCGGGCTGTTCGTAGTGCAGCAAATGCCCAGCCCCGGCCAGGCAGGCGTAGCGCGCACCGGGGATCTTTTGCGCCATGCGTTCCATCACGGTAGGCGGGGCGGTGCGGTCATGTTCTGCGGCCAGGCACAACACGGGCACGGTGAGGGTGGGCAAAGCGGCTCGTTGCTCGAACTGCACCAGTGCATGCAGTGCGACGCGGTAAGTGGCGGGCGGCACGGCCGACATGCTTTGGTGTGCAGGGATCAACTGGCTTGCATCGCCACCGGGCGCGGCCATGGTGGGGATCAGCTTGTCGGCGATGTCGCCCATGGTTTTGCCCGCTTCCAGCGGGGCCAGGCGCTGCGCCAAAAATTGCTTTTGAAAATCGCCATCGGAGTTGCCAAAAGCCGGACTGCTGGCAGCCAGCAGCAGGCCACGGATGCGCTCAGGCTTTTGCGTCCAGGCTTGCAGGGCGACCATGGCCCCCATGCTGTGGCCCACCAACACGGCTTGGTCGATGTGCGCCGCGTCCAGCATCTGCCAGAGGGCTTGCGCCAGATGCTCGAAGTCATAAGGCGTGACCATGTGGCTATCGCCATAACCGGGCATGTCCCAGGCCAAGCTGCGCCAGCCCAATGCGGCTACATGCGATTGCTGCGCTGCCCAGCCGTGTCGTCCACCGCCCACGCCGTGCAGGAACACCACCGCGGGCTGTGTGGGCAAGCCCACGTCGGTGAAGGCTGGCGAGTTCATGCCAGCGCCGCGCTCACCACTTGGCCCGCATCGACCACCACCGTGTCGTCGAGTCGGATGGTGCAGCCGCGCATGGGCAGATCGAAGTGGCCCAGGGTGTGGCGGCCTGCCACCTCGTTGGCCCCAGTCGAATACAAAAAGTTGCCCGCAAAGGCGCGCAGCTCGGTGCCGTTGCAGTCGCGCTTGTCATAGAAAGCCATGGCGTCCCAACGCGCCGCCGGGTTCAGGCCAAAGCCCACATGCGAGACGGCATAAGCGGCGCGGTGGCCCTCGGCGTCTTCCCAGGCTTTCCAGTAGCCACGCATCATGTCCATGTCCACGCCCTGCCCCTCGATGGCGACCACGCTGTCGTTTTCGATGGTCAAGCGGATCGTGTCGCGCAAATAGCTTTTGAAGGTCAGGTTCACATCGCCCGGGGCCATGACCAGCGTGCCGTTGACACTGCCCGCAGCCGGAAACGCCAGCGCCAGCCCAGCCGGCCAGTGCGACACCATGCCCGGCTTGGGGCAAAAGCCCCACACACCGCCGACCACCGCTTGTTTGTCGCCATGTTTCAGGTTCACGCGCAGGTCGGTGCCTGCGGCAGACGTGACGTGCATTTGTTGTGTGCCGCGCAGTTTCTTCATGGCGGCACGCACCACGCCTTCGAGCGCAGGATCGGGCACGGTGCGCTCCAAAATTTCTGGGTGCTCGTTGGACACCATGAGCAGGCGCGGCATGTGGCCGTCCACGCCTTTCATGATGGTGGGCAACTCGGGCGCGTGCAGCAGGCCTTCGACGGTGCAGTCCACCACCATGTCGGCGCGAGCCAGGGCTGCCACCACCGGGCCGAGTTGTCCGATGGCGTCGCTGGCTCCTGTGGAGCGCACAGGCGCAGGGGCCGTGAGCGCTGGCGTCGTCAAAGTCACCTCGAACACGCGGGCACCCATGCCCTCCAGCGCCAGGCGGGCCAACTCGACGTTCACACGGCGCGACTGCGTCTCCGACAAGATGGCCACCACCTCACCGGGCTGCACTTTGCACAAGGTGAACGTGCGCGTAAATGCCGCCAGCCACTTGTGTTCGATCTTTTCTACCAACATGTTTGTCTCCTGATATGCCACTCAACGCGACCCGTTGACGACCTTCAAAA
>JACDQO010000516.1 GCA_015657605.1 Limnohabitans sp.
ATGTGGTGGGTGATGTGAATATCCACGAAGTGTGCGAGCGTGTGCGTGCCCTGATAGTTCGGCCGTACGTTCCCGGGCTGAAGGTGGTGCGCGACTATGACATCTCTATTCCAGAGTTTCGCGGCGACCGTGAGCAGCTGATTCAGGCGGTGCTCAACATCGCCCACAACGCGGCGCAGGCCCTGCAAGAGCGCATCGCTCAGGGCGATGGACAGATCACACTCAAGACCCGAATCTTGAGGCAAGTCACATTTGGCAAGCAGCGTTACCGCCTGGCATTGGAATTGCATGTGATGGACAACGGGCCTGGTGTTCCAGACTCGATCAAAGACCGCATTTTCTTCCCATTGATTTCGGGGCGAGAAGGCGGTTCTGGCCTGGGGCTGACGTTGGCGCAAACTTTTGTCCAACAGCACCACGGCATGATCGAATGTGACAGCGAGCCCGGCCGGACGGATTTCAAAATTTTGATTCCGTTGCCCTGAAAGCACATGCCTGTGAACACTGAAAGCGTGACCTTGATGAAGCCCATCTGGATCGTAGACGATGACCAATCCATCCGCTTTGTGCTCGAGAAAGCATTGCTGCGCGAAGGATTGCCCACCCGCAGCTTCACCAACCCGCGAGAGGTGATGAAAGCCTTGGAGGCCGAAAGTGAAGGGCCTCAGGTGTTGGTCAGTGACATCCGCATGCCGGGCGGTTCTGGCTTGGATTTGCTCACCGCCATCAAGCAGCGCATGCCTGGTTTGCCGGTCATCATCATGACCGCCTTCTCCGATCTGGACAGCGCCGTGTCGGCTTTTTCCAGTGGCGCGTTTGAGTACCTGCCCAAGCCCTTTGACTTGCCCAAAGCGGTCGAGTTGATCCGCCGTGCCGTCGGCGAGAGCCAGCGTGAAGATGTGGCCGAAGAAAAGATGGCGGATGCGCCCGAGATGCTGGGCCAAGCGCCCGCCATGCAGGATGTGTTCCGTGGCATCGGCCGTTTGGCGCAAAGCCATGTCACGGTGCTCATCACGGGCGAATCGGGTTCAGGCAAAGAACTGGTGGCGCATGCCCTGCACAAACACTCGCCACGGGCCAACCAGCCTTTTGTGGCGATCAACACGGCGGCCATTCCCAAAGACTTGCTGGAGAGCGAATTGTTTGGCCACGAGCGCGGCGCGTTCACGGGTGCGCAAGCTTCGCGTCGAGGGCGCTTTGAGCAGGCCGATGGCGGCACCCTGTTTTTGGACGAGATTGGCGACATGCCGTTTGATTTGCAGACCCGCTTGCTGCGCGTGCTGTCGGATGGCAACTTCTACCGCGTGGGTGGCCACAGCGCCGTCAAAGCCAATGTGCGCGTCATCGCCGCGACGCACCAAGATCTGGAGCAGCGCGTCAAAGAAGGGGTGTTTCGCGAAGACTTGTACCACCGGCTCAATGTCATCCGTTTGCGTTTGCCTGCGTTGCGTGAGCGGCGCGAAGACGTGCCGGTCTTGGCGCGTTACTTTTTGCAGCGCAGTGCTCAGCAGTTGGGCGTGGAGCCCAAACGCATGGACGATGCTGCGCTGGAGCGACTGAGTCACTTTCAGTTTCCCGGCAATGTGCGCCAGCTGGAAAACATCTGCCACTGGCTGACCGTGATGGCGCCTTCGCAGCTCATCGAAGTCAAAGATTTGCCTCCTGAAGTGCTGGATGCAGGGCCTGCGCTGGGGGGGGCATCGTTGTCTACTGCTTCCACAGCGCAGGACGAACCCGCCTTGGCCGCAGCCTCTGTTGCAGGGGCAGGCTTGGATGCTGCCGCCTTGGGTGGTGCGAGCGCGGGTGCCGCAGTGTGGGATACGGGTTTGGAGCAAGAGGCCTTGACCCTATTTGAACGCCGGACGCACCGATGTCTGGGATACGCTGACGCGCCGTTTTGAGACCAGTTTGATTCAGGCGGCTTTGGCCACCACACGGGGTCGCCGGATAGAAGCCGCCCAAAAGCTGGGCATTGGCCGCAACACCATCACCCGCAAAATTCAGGAACTCGGGATCGACGAGGGCTGAGCGTTCAACGGTCCATAGGCCATGGCGCCTGGTCAGGCGAACGGGTCTTGCAACACCACATCGCTCAGGGGCTTGGCCACACAAGGCAACACGCAGCCCTCGGCTTTTTCTTCGGCTGTGAGGCCAGGCCATTCCATCTCGTAGTGCACCTGACCCGAGACCAGTTGGCCAATGCAGGTGCGGCAAGTGCCCGATCGGCAAGAACTCGGCCACTGCAGGCCGCCTTGCTCCAGCGAGTCGAGCAAACTCTGTGTTTTCCAGGCGTCAAAGCTGCCCCCATCTGGGGCGATGCAGGCATTGAAAAAAGGGATTTCAGGGGACATGGTTCGCGAGTGTAGCGGCACAGGCCCATTTCACATGGCTCAAGACGTTGGTGTGTGCCGGATGTTTGTGCTGGGCATGCTGGGCAGATGTGACAGATGTTGGCGGTCTGCTGTGCCAAGATCGGTTCGAACAAATTTGGACGACCCCTTGACCCAGCCACCGCACCGCCCAGCGCCATCTGCCCCAACCCATTGGATGGGGCCCGGCATCGTCTTTGCCGTTTTGGCCATGGCCAGTTTGAGCTTCAGCGATGCCACCAGCCAATGGGTTTTGCTCAGCGTATCCCCGGTGATGGTGCTGTGGTTTCGCTACGCGGTGCAGGCCTTGGGCACCACCATGGTGTTGGCCCCGGTGCGTGGGCGTGCCATGTGGCGCACGCACAGCCTGCGCTGGCAGTTGCTGCGCGGCTTGCTCATGGTGTCGTGCAGCTTGCTGGCTTTTTACTGCTTGCAGCGCATGCCGGTGGCCGAGTTCACCGCCACCGTCATGCTCACGCCCTTGGTGCTCACGGCGCTGGCCCGCTTTGTCATGAAAGAACAAGTCTCGCCGCTGCGTTGGCTCATGGTGGTGGGCGGGTTGATCGGGGCTTTGCTGGTCATCCGCCCGGGTGGCCAGGTCGACAGCTCTGTGGGCTGGATGGCGCTCACGGTGGTGCTCACTTACGCCGTTTTTCAGGCCGTGACCAGCCACATGACCCGCACCGAAGACCCGGCCGTGATGCAGCTCTACACCGGCTGGGTGGGCTGGGCGGTGAGCACGGTGTTGGTGTTCAACGCCTGGGTCACGCCGCAAAGTGGGCAGGAATGGGGGCTGCTGCTCTTGGTGGGCCTGGCCGCCACGCTGGGCCAATACCTCTTGATCGTGGCTTTTTCCAAAGCCCCAGCCTCGGTCGTCTCGCCTTTTCTCTACACCGCCGTGGGCTTTTCTACCCTGATGGGCTGGTGGCTGTTTGACCACATCCCAGACGCGCAGGCCCTCACGGGCATGGGCTTGGTGGTGCTGTGCGGCGTGGTGTCGGCGCGCATTCAGGGCGCACGCAAAACCTGAGTGCTCAGAGTTGGGGTGTGATGAACGGCGATGTAAGGCGATAGGGCCGACCATTGCACCGGTGCCTTGAATGCCAAAGCTTCCTCTGTGAAAGGGTGCTTAAAGGCCAGTTCTTGCGCATGCAGCAGCAAGCGGGGACTCTGCGCCTTGATGTCTGGCGGCGCGTACAGCGAGTCACCCAGCATGGGGTGACCGATGCTTTGCATGTGCACTCGCAGCTGGTGCGTGCGGCCTGTGACGGGCTCGAGCTCGATCAGGCTGGCGCTGTCGCTGGCTTGCAGCACGCGCCAACGGCTGCGGCTGGCTTTGCCGTCGGGGTGGATGATGTGCAGCGGGCGGCGTTCCCAGTCGAGCAGGATCGGGCCGTCAATCGTGCGCCAACCGTCTTCGTCGGGCAGTTCGGCCGCTTGGGTTTGTTCTGGTTGCCTTGTGACCACCGCCACGTAGCGTTTTTTGACTTGGCGTGTTTCAAACAACTTGCTCAGGCGTCGCTGGGCTTCAATGCCCCGGGCCATGAGCAGCAACCCCGAGGTGTCCTGGTCCAGGCGGTGCACGATCAGGGCGTCGGGGTAGCGGTCTTGCACCCGTTTGGACAGGCAATCTTGCTTGTCAGGGCCGCGACCGGGCACCGACAACAAGCCGCTGGGTTTTCCAGCACCAGCAGGTGCTCATCTTCGTGGATCGGGGTCATGCAGGGCGAGCCGAGTGGGCCCAGTCAAAGGGCCGCTCGGCCGAAAAAATCACTTGTCTTTGACCTTGCCGCGTGGGGCCACAAAGGTGGACGGGGCCATGGGACGGTCGGACGTGAAGGTCTTGGGGGGTGCAGTGTCCTTCTTTGGCTTCTTGGCCATTTTGTTGCTGCGTTGTTCGCCTTTGGCCATGGTGTTTCCTTGGGTTGCATCCCGACTTGGGAAGGCTTGATGTTAAAGCACAAAGCCGCAGAATCTGCGGCTTTGTGGGGGTATCAAGACTGCCCGTTGTCAGCGGGCATGGCCATCATTTGACTTCGGTCACAAACTGTGGCGTGGGGCGGCGCACTTTTTTCAGGTTGGCCAACCAGTCGCCTTCGGCCGCGCGGTAACCCAGGGGCACAATGACCACGCTGCGCAGGCCGCGAGCGCGCAGGCCCAAAATTTCGTCCACGGCCTTCGGGTCAAAACCTTCCATGGGCGTGGCGTCCACTTCTTCAAAAGCAGCAGCGATCAGGGCAGCGCCCAAGCCGATGTAAGCCTGACGCGCCGCGTGCTCGTAGTTCACCTCGGGCGTGCGGGCCGGGTAATTTTTCAGCAACATCTGGCGGTAGTTTTCCCAGCCCTCGTTGGTGCCACCGCGCTGAGCGTTGGTCATGTCAAACATCATGTTGATGCGCTCGGCGGTGTAGTTGTCCCAAGCGGCAAACACCAAGAGGTGCGAACCGTCGGTGATCTGGCCTTGGCCCCAGGCCTTGGGTTTGATTTGTTCGCGCACAGCGGTATTCGTCACCACGATGATCTCAAACGGCTGCAGACCGCTGGATGTGGGGGCCAAGCGGGCGGCTTCGACGATGCGGTCCACTTTGTCTTGGGGCACAGACTTGGTCGGGTCCATTTTTTTGCAGGCGTAGCGCCATTCGAGTTTGTTCAGCAAGTCAGACATGGGGGTTCACTTTGGGGTTGAAAGATGCGCGATTGTGCAGGAAGACGCAGAGCACCTGTGTTGCGTTGGCGCAAGCCAATGGCCTGAGCTCAGACTTGTTGCCAAGTGCCCGAGGGCAGGCCGTCGAGGTTGTAAGGCCCCACAGCGGTGCGGATCAGGCGCAGCGTGGGCAAGCCCACGGCGGCGGTCATGCGGCGTACTTGGCGGTTGCGGCCCTCGCGAATCACCAGTTCCAGCCAAGTCGTGGGAATGCTTTTGCGCTCACGAATCGGTGGGTGGCGTGGCCACAGGTCAGCAGGCGGCTCAAAAGCGCGGGCGCGGGCGGGCAGGGTGGGGCCATCGTTCAGCGTCACGCCCCGGCACAAAGCGGTCAGCGCTTTGTCGTCCACCACGCCCTCCACCTGGACCCAATAGGTCTTTTCCATCTTGAAGCGCGGATCGGCAATCCGGGCTTGTAATGGACCATCGTCGGTGAGCAGCAGCAGGCCTTCGCTGTCGGCGTCCAGGCGCCCAGCCACATACACGCCGGGCAGGTCGATGTGATCTTTCAGCCCCTGCCAGCGCCCTTCGGGCGTGAACTGGCTGAGCACGCCATAGGGCTTGTTGAAGCGGATCAGCATGGAAAAGCAGGTCTTGTCATCGAGCGCTGAGCGTATCAGGTCGCAGGGGCGCGTTCGAGCCGCGCCGTCCGTGCGTTAGCATCGACCGCATGAGTACCCAATACGAATGCCTGAAAAGCCCCGACCTGTTCGCCGAGGCCTTTGGCATCGCCCCGCCCGAAGCCTTGCTGGGCAAAGAAGTCTGGCCGCGCCAGTCGGGTTTTTTCATCCGCAAGGCGATGGTGGCCGATGAACAAGCCCAGCTGTCCGCACCTGAACCCGATGCTGAGCATGAAACTGACGCAGCCCCCACACCGGCCCCCGCCAGCCCGCTGGTGATGGAGCTGGCCCAAGGCCAATTCGGTTTGGTGCCCACTTGGGTCAAGTCGGCGTCTGACGCCAAGCTGCGGTCCACCAAGTTGGCCGTGACGCGCTATGAAACCATGAGCACGGCCACGGCCACGCGCGAGACCTGGCTCAAAGGCCAGCGCTGCATCATCCCGATGCAAGCATTTTTGGAAGACGATTGGCGCAGCCGCAAAGCCGTGCCCACGCGCATTGCACGGGTGGACGGCAAGCCGATGGGAGTGGCGGGACTGTGGGAGCGCTGGACCCAAGGCGATGAAGACATCATCAGCTTCACTTTGCTCACGGTGAATGCCAACAGCCACGCTTTGATGAACCGGTATGGCCAAGACGGCAACGAAAAACGCATGCCAGCCATCCTGAACGAGGGCGCCTATGGTGCTTGGCTCAGTGCCCCGCTTGAAAAAGCCCGCGAGTTCATGCGGGCCTACCCGGCCCACTTGCTGTTGGCCAATCCGGTTCAAAAGAAATAAGCAGCGTGGGGCAGCTCAGTGCCCCATGCTGACGTGCAGGCTCAGCCCAAACGGGTGCGGTGGCGGGCGATTTGCAAGCGAACTTGCGCAGGTGCCGTGCCGCCCAAGGTGTTGCGGGCATTCATCGAGCCTTGCAGGCTCAAGGGGCCGAACACATCGGCTTCGATGCGGGCATCAAACTGTTGCAGGGTTTGCAGCGGCAGCTCGGACAGGTCCACACCCAAGCCTTGCGCGGTCTTGACCGCGTGGGCTACGACCTCGTGCGCGTCGCGGAAAGGCAAGCCCTTTTTGACCAAGTAGTCGGCCAAATCGGTGGCGGTGGCGTAGCCCTTTTTCACGGCGGCTTCCATCGCGGCGGCATTCACCGTGATACCGCCTTCTTTGACGCCCGTGGCGGGGTTGACTTGGCCACCCACCATTTCGCTGAAGATGCGCAGCGTGTCTTTGAGCGTGTCCACCGTGTCGAACAGCGGCTCTTTGTCTTCTTGGTTGTCTTTGTTGTAGGCCAGGGGCTGGCCCTTCATCAGGGTGATCAGACCCATCAGGTGGCCGACCACGCGACCGGTCTTGCCGCGTGCGAGTTCGGGCACGTCGGGGTTTTTCTTCTGCGGCATGATGCTCGAGCCGGTGGTGAAGCGGTCGGCGATGCGCACAAAGCCGAAGTTCTGGCTCATCCACAAAATCAACTCTTCTGATAAGCGGCTGATGTGCACCATGCACAGCGAAGCGGCGGCGGTGAATTCGATGGCGAAGTCGCGGTCGCTCACACCGTCTAGGCTGTTTTGGCAGACTTGTGGGCTGCCCGCTTCGTCGACCATGCCCAGGGTGCGTGCCACGCGCTCGCGGTCCAGCGGGTAGGTGGTGCCGGCCAAAGCGGCGCTGCCCAAAGGCAGGCGGTTGGTGCGGCGGCGCACGTCGACCATGCGCTCGGCATCGCGGCTGAACATTTCCACATAGGCCAGCAGGTGGTGCGCAAAGCTCACGGGCTGGGCCACTTGCAGGTGGGTGAAGCCGGGCAGGATGACTTCAACGTTTTGCTCGGCCACATCGACCAGCGACTTTTGCAGGTCGGCCAGCAGGTCGATGATCAGGTCCATCTCGCCGCGCAACCACAGGCGCACGTCGGTGGCCACTTGGTCGTTGCGGCTGCGCCCGGTGTGCAGGCGCTTGCCGGCGTCGCCCACGAGCTGGGTCAGGCGCGCTTCGATGTTCAGGTGCACGTCTTCCAGGTCCAGCTTCCATTCAAAAGCGCCGGATTCGATTTCTTGCGTGATCTGCAACATGCCGCGCTGGA
>JACDQO010000517.1 GCA_015657605.1 Limnohabitans sp.
ACGTAATGGTTGTCCATCACATCAAAGTGGATCCAGTCGGCACCGGCGTCGATGACGCTTTTGACTTCGTCGCCCAATCGAGCGAAATCAGCCGAGAGAATGGAAGGGGCAATGCGGTAAGTCTTCGTCATCCCAGAATTGTCGCAGTTAACATCGGCCCATGTCTGCTTACAACGTTCAAATCGATGTCGTGCCCCAATACGTGGCCGACCAAAGCAAGCCCTTGCAAGAGGTCTTTGCCTTTGCCTACACCGTCACGGTGACCAACACTGGCCAAGTGCCGGTGCAACTGATTTCCCGTCATTGGGTGATTCAGGACGAACGCGGGCACTCCGAAGAGGTCAAAGGTTTGGGTGTCGTCGGTCAGCAACCCCTGCTGCGTCCGGGCGAATCCTTCCAATACAGCAGCGGCTGCCGCTTGCGCGCCCCCAGCGGCACCATGGGTGGCAGTTATTTCTTTGTGGCAGAAGACGGTCACCGGTTCGACGCGGCCATCGGCACGTTCATTTTGGAATCGTCCAACACCATGCCTTCGGGCCGCACCCTGCACTGAGCTGCCCCTTTGTGACTTGCGGTTAAGCTCATGGGCATGGGTGAATTTGAGCTGATCGAGCGCTACTTCAAACGTCCTGCACAGCAAGCAGCCGTTGGCATTGGCGACGACTGCGCGGTGTGGACGCCCCGCCCCGGATACCAGTTGGCTTTTTCGGCCGACATGCTGGTCGAAGGGCGTCACTTTTTGTCCACCGTGTCCCCCCGGTCTTTGGGCCACAAAGCCTTGGCTGTGAACCTCAGCGATTTGGCCGCTTGCGGCGCAACGCCTCGCGCTTTTTTGCTGTCTTTGTCATTGCCATGCGCCGACGAAGACTGGCTTTCGGGTTTTTCGCAGGGCCTTTTCGGCTTGGCCGATGCGTACGGCTGTGAACTGATCGGTGGCGACACCACCCGAGGCCCTTTGAACATTGCCATCACGGTGATGGGCGAAACCCCGCATGGCCAGTCCGTTTTGCGCAGCACGGCGCAAACAGGGGACGACATTTATGTCAGCGGTCATTTGGGCGATGCCCGACTGGCCTTGGAGGTTTTTCGGGGCCACTTGAGCGTGCCGCAGGCTGTTTTTGACCTGGCCAGAGCCCGCCTCGAAACACCGACACCCCGCATGGCTTTGGGCACCGCCTTGCGCGGTGTGGCCTCGGCCATGGCCGATGTCAGCGATGGTTTGCTGGGCGACTTGGGGCACCTCCTCGAAGCCAGCGGTGTCGGCGCCCAGTTGAACTTGCCCGCCCTCTCGCAGCTGATGCTCACCCGCCACGCCTGGGACTGCCCCCGTGAATGGCTGCTGCGCTGCGTGCTGTCTGGCGGTGACGATTACGAGCTGGTGTTCACCGCCCCGCCAGCCTCGCAGCACGCGGTGGAAGCGGCCGCTTTGGGCAGCGGAACCCCCATCACCCGCATTGGCCGCATCACGCCGGGCAGCGGCTTGGTGCTGATGGATGACAACAGGGATGTTGTACAACACGACTTCCCATCTTTTGACCATTTCGCATGACGATGCGCGAGCCAACCACCCCATTCGACACCGCCAGCTGGGCCCGTGCGTGCGACAGCAGGGTTTATGTTCAAACACCCCGCCCATGCGATCGCTTTGGGTTTTGGCTCGGGCTTGTCACCCAAAGCCCCTGGCACGGTGGGCAGCTTGTGGGGGTGGGCGTCTTGGTTGCTGATTCAGCACAGCGTGTCTTTGCCGATGCAGGCCGCTTTGATCGGCTGCGCCATCCTCTTGGGCTGGTGGGCCTGCACGGTGACAGCACGCAACATGGGCGTGAGCGACCCCGGCGCAATTGTTTGGGACGAAGTCGTGGCCATGTGGCTGATTTTTTTCATCCTCGGCCCCATCAGCTTCACAGGACAGCTGGTGGCGTTTGTGTTGTTTCGTTTTTTCGATGCCGTCAAACCGGGTCCGGTGGCTTGGGCTGACGCTTTGTTCAAGGGATTGGGATGGCGGGGCGGCTGGGGCATCGTCTTTGACGACCTGGTCGCCGCCTTTTGCACCCTGTTTGTCATCGCACTTTGGAGGTCATTTGGATGGCTGATTTGACTTCTCGTTTGGCGGATCGGCTCCTTTCATTGGAATGGATGATGGCCACCGCCGAAAGCTGCACAGGCGGCTTGATCGCCGCCCATTGCACCGATTTGCCTGGCTCCAGCCGCTGGTTTGAACGGGGTTTAGTGACCTACTCGAACACTGCCAAGACCGATTTGCTGGGTGTCCAACCGGATGTGATCGCTGCCGAGGGCGCGGTCAGCGAGGCGGTTGCCCGCGCCATGGCCCTAGGCGCTTTTACCGGACCCCTGCCAGGGTGTCGGTGGCCGTCACGGGCATTGCTGGCCCCGATGGGGGAAGCGCCGAGAACCCGTGGGCACCGTCTGGCTGGCTTGGTGCATCGATGGCCAGGTTCACGCAGAACGGCAAAACTTTGGCGGTGACCGTCAAAGTGTGAGGCAAGCCACTGTGGCTTGGGCATTGGAGGGGCTGCTGCTTCGGCTACCCCAGCCGCATGCATGAACACAGCACAAAAAGCACCCGTGCGAGTCCACTTCGCAGACATCAAAACCGCTGAAAAGCGGGTTTTTTGATG
>JACDQO010000518.1 GCA_015657605.1 Limnohabitans sp.
AGGCCGGACTGCAGGTGTGAATGCGCTTGCGGCAAGCGCTGGCAGGCTTCGTCTGCCAGAGCAGGGGGTACGGTTTGGTCTTGTGCACCGATGTGCATGAACACGGGGTTGCGAATCTCGTGCAGGCGCGCGGCCAAGGGCTTGAGGCGCCACGCCGCCATCATCGACAACACCCCGTGCACATGGCCTGAGTCGCTGAGCACGCGGGTGTAGAGATCGATCCCTTGCGCGTCGAGCGTGGAGCCGGTGCGTGCGATCCATTCGGCCACCGCGCCGGGCTTGGCCGCCAGCTTGGCGGTGGCCCAGGCGGACAGCGGGTTGAGCGCCGCCAATTTCGCTGCCGGGCCGAACAGCCAAGATGCCACACCCGGCAGCGGCAGCCAGGCCGGGTTCAGGCCGATCAGCGTGCTGCGCGCTGCGCTGTCAAAGTGCAGCGCCATGTGTGCGGCGATCGCCGCGCCCGCCGAGTGGCCGACGATGACCTGTGGCGTGAGCTTCAGTTGCAGCATCAACGCGCGCAGGCCTTCGGCCATGCCGGGCAGCGACAGCGCGCCCTCTGGCCCCCGGCTGGTGAAAGCGTGGCCGGGCAGGTCGGGCGCTACCACGGTGAAGTGCTCGGCCAGTGTGGGCATCAAGCCCCGCCAGCTGAAGTTGCCCGAGCCGGTGCCGTGCAACAGCAGCATGCACGGGCCTTGACCCATTTGCTGCACATGCCACTGGATGCCGCCTGCTTGCACCAATCGGCTGTGCTGCGCGTGCGGCCAAATCTGGGGCTGGGCTTGGTGCTCAGCCCAAGACATGCTGGGGTAGAAGCTGTCAAACATGGCGGCTCAAGCCTGCGGGCTGCGCACGCGTTCGATGGCGTGGGCCATGCGCTGCGACTGCACCTGCGGCATGGGCAGGTAGCTCGCGCCCATGATGCTGGCCAGTTGCTGCGCTTGCGCGTCGGGGTGCATGGAGGTGTCGATCCACAAGGCGCGGTGGCCACTGGCGCGCCACTGTTGGCCCCAGCTTTGCGCATCGCTTTGCGCTTGGGCCCGGCCACCCAGGCCTTGCAGGGTCACGTTGGCGCGGCCGTCGCTCAGCACCACCAAGATGGGCGTCACGCCTTGACGCTGCAGCTGCGCGGCTTGTTCGTGCGCCATTTTCAAGGCCAGGGCCAAGGGCGTGCCGCCGCCACCGGGCAGGCCGGTCATGGCGCGTTTGGCGCGCACCAGCGAGCGTGTCATGGGCAGCAGCAATTGCGCTTGTGCGCCCCGAAAGGCCACGATGCAGACGCTGTCGCGCCGGGCATAGGATTGCTGCAACAACAACTCAACCGCGCCTTTGGCTTCGGCCAAGCGCTGGAGTGCGGCGGAGCCTGAAGCGTCGAGTGCCAAGATCAGGCAGCTGGAGGCGCGCTGCTGGTAGCGCTGGGTGTGGAAGTCTTCGGCGCGGATCGCGACGCGGCCGGTGCTGTGCGCTTGCCGCAAACGCTGCTTGGGCGCGGCGGCGCGCAAGGTGGCCAGCACATGCAAGCGCGCGTGACCGCCGGGGCGGCCAGGGCGTGGGGGCAGGGGCCGGCCGCGCTGCAAGCCCGCGCGGGTTTGGCCGCTGCGACCCGAGGTATTGTGGCTGGCCGCACCTTGGCGCGTCATCAGCGCGTCGAGCATGTGCGGCGGCAAGCTGGCCAGGGCCGCTGCGACCATCATCTCTTGCAGGTCTTCGGCACTCGGTTCAGGGTTCTGTTCGGGTGGTGGGCCAGGGTCTTGGGTGTTGTCTGTTTCAGCCTCGTTCTCAGGTGCTTCACTTGAATCTTCGGGTGGTTCTGGCAGCTCTGGCGGTGGTGTGATGTCTTCTTGTGGTGC
>JACDQO010000519.1 GCA_015657605.1 Limnohabitans sp.
GACAGGCAGCTCTCGGCCTGCAGCACATGTGCGGGGCTGAAGCCACGACCTACGAAGGCAGGCCGCGCAGAAACTCAACCACGGCCCGCGGGTAAATGATGTGCTCTTGGCCCAACACGCGGGTAGCCAGGCTTTCGGCCGTGTCATCGGCCAATACCGGCACCACCGCCTGCGCCAAGATGGGGCCGTGGTCCAGGTCGGCCGTG
The DNA here is from genome assembly GCA_015657605.1 of Limnohabitans sp. GTDB lineage: Bacteria > Pseudomonadota > Gammaproteobacteria > Burkholderiales > Burkholderiaceae_C > Limnohabitans_A. Next base: position 207 of record JACDQO010000519.1, read on the forward strand.
ACCTGGTGCACTGTGGCCCCGACAAAGCGACAGCCGGCATCAATGGCGCGCTGATGGGTGTTCAGCCCAGGAAAAGCAGGCAACAAAGACGGGTGGACGTTCAGCAAGCGCCCTGCGTAATGAGCCACAAAACCAGGGGTCAGGATGCGCATGAAGCCCGCCAACACCACCAAAGCGGGCGCATGCCGGTCGATTTCGGCCATCAGGGCCGCATCAAAAGCTTCGCGGCTGGCAAACGCCTTGTGGTCCAGCACGGCGGTGGCAATGCCGTGATCCTTGGCAAAGTCCAAACCTTGGGCATCGGCCCGGTTGCTCAGCACAGCGGCCACTTGGGCGTTCATGCGTTGGCCCCAGCGGCCCTGCTCTGCCGCACGCACGATGGCGGCCATGTTGGAGCCCGAGCCCGAAATCAGAATGACGATGTTTCTCATGAAGGGCCGGATTATCCCTGCTCGCTTAAAGTCTCTTGGCTTTTGTCGCACCAAGGACAAGCCGAATCGGTCTGCGCATGATAAAAAGCACGGTCGTTTGATTTTGCTTGAACTGCACTCAAAAATACCCACCCCCAACGGAGAGATTTCCCCATGGATTTGGCATTCACCCCCGACGAACTCGCGTTCCGCGACGAGATCCGCACCTGGGTCAAGGCAAACTTGCCCGCTGACATTTCACAAAAAGTGCACGCCGCCATGCGCCTGACGCGTGAGGACATGCAGCGCTGGGCCAAAATTTTGGGCAAAAAAGGCTGGCTGGGCTGGGGTTGGCCCACGCAGTTTGGCGGCCCTGGCTGGACCGCCGTGCAAAAGCATTTGTTTGAAGAAGAATGCGCACTGGCTGGCGCCCCCCGCGTGGTGCCCTTTGGCCCGGTGATGGTGGCCCCAGTCATCATGGCTTTTGGCAATGCCGAGCAGCAGCAGCGCTTTTTGCCCGGCATCGCCAGCGGCGAAGTCTGGTGGAGCCAGGGTTACAGCGAGCCGGGCTCCGGCTCGGACTTGGCGTCGCTCAAAACCCGCGCTGAACGCGTGGGCGACAAATACATCGTCAACGGCCAGAAAACCTGGACCACCCTGGGCCAGTACGGCGAGTGGATCTTCTGCCTGGTGCGCACCAGCAACGAGGGCAAGCCGCAAACCGGCATCTCCTTCCTCTTGATCGACATGAAGTCGCCCGGCATCACCGTGCGCCCCATCAAGCTGTTGGATGGCGAATGCGAGGTCAACGAGGTCTGGTTTGACAACGTCGAAGTGCCCGCAGAGAACTTGGTGGGCGAGGAAAACAAAGGCTGGAACTACGCCAAGCACCTGCTGGCCCACGAGCGCACCAACATCGCCGACGTCAACCGCGCCAAGCGCGAGCTCGAGCGCTTGAAGCGCATCGCCAAAGCCGAGGGCGTGTACGACGACCTGCGCTTCCGTGACGAAATCGCCAAGCTCGAAGTGGACATCGTCGCCCTCGAAATGCTGGTGCTCCGCGTCCTGTCCGCTGAAAAGTCGGGCAAGAATTCGCTCGACATCGCAGGTCTCCTGAAGATCAAGGGCAGCGAAATTCAGCAGCGTTACACCGAGCTGATGATGCAAGCCGCAGGCCCCTTCGCCCTGCCCTTCATCTTCGAAGCCATGGACGCGGGTTGGCAAGGCAACTTCCCAGGCGGCGTGGTGGCCAATGCGCCCCTGGCCGCCAACTACTTCAACATGCGCAAGACCACCATTTATGGCGGCAGCAACGAAGTGCAACGCAACATCGTCGCCCAGACAGTTCTGGGTTAAGGAGACACACATGGATTTCGATTTTTCTGACGACCAAGAACAACTGCGCGACGCGGTGCGCAAATGGGTGGACAAGGGCTATGACTTTGACCGCCGCCGCGCCATCGTGGCTGCGGGTGGCTTTGACCGTGCCGCCTATGGCGAGATGGCCGAGCTGGGCTTGACGGGCCTTTACGTGAGCGAAGAGCACGGCGGCATGGGCATGGGCCCGACCGAGGCCATGGTCACCATGGAAGAACTCGGCCGCGGCATCGTGCTCGAACCCCTGACCCAAACCCTGATCTGCAGCGCCACGCTGCAAACCCACGCCCCTGCAGCCCTCCAAGCCGCTTGGTTGCCCCGCATGGCCGCAGGCGAAGCCATCGTGGTGCTGGCGCAGCAAGAACGCGGCGCACGCTATCAACTGAACCGTTGCGCCACACAAGCCAGCGAATCGGGCGGCACATGGACCGTGAGCGGCACCAAGAGCGTGGTGGCCATTGGCGACCAGGCTGATGCCTTCGTGGTGCCTGCCACCGTGAATGGACAAATCGCCCTGTTTTTGGTCGAGCGCAGCGCCAGCGGCGTGAGCACCCAAGCCTATGGCACACAAGACGGCTCTCGGGCTGCCGAGGTGGTGTTGAACAAGGCCGCCGCGCAGCTGATCACTCTGAACGGCTTGACCGCTTTGGAAGAAGCGGTGGACATCGGCATCGCCTGCACCTGCGCAGAAGCTGTGGGCGTGATGGACAAGACCTTGGCCATCACCGTAGACTACATGAACACGCGCAAGCAGTTCGGTGTGAACATCGCCAGCTTCCAGGCCCTGCGTCACCGCGTGGCCGACATGAAGATGCAGCTGGAGTTGGGCCGCTCCATGAGCTACTACGCCAGCCTGAAGCTGCACGCACCCGCCGACGAGCGCCGCCGCGCCTTGGCCCGTGCCAAGTACCAGCTGGGCGTGTCCATGCGCTTCATCGGCCAGCAGGCTGTGCAGCTGCACGGCGGCATTGCCGTCACCGACGAGTACATCGTGAGCCACTACTTCAAGAAATTGACGCAGCTGGACATGACGTTTGGCGACACCCTGCACCAGCTGGGCGAGGTATCGGCCCGCATGCAAGAGACGGCGGGCGTGTTCGCCTGAAGTGAACCAGGAACCCGAGCAAGGCGGGAGGACGGCGCGGGTCGGGCGATGTGGCAAAGCGAAGCGCCTCTGAGCCCGAAACGCGCCGCCCCTCCCGCCTTGCGGCTCATCACCAGAATCGTCTGAATGAGCAGCCCATCAAAAGGCCCCGAGAGGGGCCTTTTTTTCACTCCGCCTCGCGTACCCGCACAAAAGAGGCAAACCGCGGCAAACCAGAGGGTGTGCGCTCGCGGTACCGGTACGTGACCCAAGCCCCCACTGGAGGCGGGTCGCGACGCAACGCATCGCTGAGGCCCGCGCCCAGGGCGAAGCGCTGGCCCGAAGTCATTTGCACCAGCAAAGCCCCGGTCATGCCCACCAAACGCCCCTTGCCCGGCTGGTGACCCACCACCAGCCCCTCTTCGTCGTGCTCGGGCGTGAACTTGAACAGCGCATCGGTGCGGCCAGCCTGCCACAGGGCATCGGAGCGGTGCAGCATCAAGCCCTCGCCGCCTTGGCGCACCGTGTCCAGCAAGAGCGCTTGCAAAGCGCGCGCGTCTTTCACTTCGCGCTGCACCACCGGCAACAGCCAGGGCTGCTGCGCCTGCGCCAGCGTGGATTGCAAAAAAGCCACACGCTGCGCAAACGGGGCATCATGCCAGGCGCGTCGAACACCAAGTACTTCACCGCCCGCCAGGCCTCGTCGTCGGGCTCCGCTTGACGCACTGCACCCGAGAGCCGGTCAAAAGTCCCGCGTCCCATCCACAACTCGCCATCGAGCGCTACCCGGGGCAGTGCAGACAAGAACCAGGGAGGGGCAACAATGATGCGGCCGTGCGAAAGCGCAAAACGCGTCCATCCCAAACGGCCCTGACGCCGTCGAATTTTTCGCTGACGCCAAAACCTTGTGGAGATCGGCCAGGGGGCCAGGGCATGGCCAGCTGAACGCCGCTGTGCCCGCCAGCGTTCACGGGCTGCAAGACCTGTGCGCCAACATGGGGCATCAACCAGGGCGACAAAAGCAGCGCCGACAAACTGGCGCGTCGGCTCACGCCTGGCGTGCTTACAAGGTGCTGGCGCAAGGCCAGGGGTGGGCAAGGCATGGTGGGTCTCCCTGATAGCCCCATCACCTGAGCCATGCCTTGAAGGCAAGCCGGAATGGGATCTTTTGTTTTCAGGGAGTGATGATGCGGCGCTTTGCTGCCCAGCGCAAGCCGCAACGCTTGGCCGCCCCGCTCAGGCCATCAAACGCGAGCCTTTGGGGACATGCGCCATCAAGAACTCCATCTGGTCGCTCAAGATGCGGCGGTTGCGCAAGATGAAGTCTTCCCACAGGCTGGGCACATAAGGGGCGTACAGGAGGGGCATCTTGGCCTGCTCGGGGGTGCGGCTGCTTTTGCGGTGGTTGCAAGAGCGGCAAGCGGTGACCACGTTCATCCAGTGGTCAGGGCCTTTTTGGCTGACGGGGACGATGTGCTCGCGGGTCAGCACCGATTCGTGGAAATGCCCGCCGCAATAGGCGCAGACATTGCGATCGCGCGCGAACAATTTGGGGTTGGTCAAACCCGAGCGCATGTCAAAGGGGTTGATGCGGGGCACGCCCTGGGTGCCAATGATGCTGTTGACGGTGATGACGGATTGCTGGCCGGTGAGCGCGTTGTGCCCCCCGTGGAAAACGGCCACTTGCTGGCCCGCCTCCCAGCGCACCTCGTCGGCGGCGTAATGGGTGACCGCTTGTTCCAGTGTGATCCACGATTGCGGCAAGCCTTGGGCCGAGAGTTTCAAAACCTTCACAGACGCCTCCATCCAACAGTTTTAAAAAACCACTGACACGAAAAGTCCCGTCTCGATCCTGCTGTTCAACTTTGGAATCCGCCGCCAGCGGGATCGGGCTCAGTCACAATATACCCTCTTACATTGACAAAACCGTGAAAGCTGGCGACTGGCCAGAACTGCGGCTGGGCATCACAAGCAACATGAAGGTTTTTCGCGGCTTCCACCACCCCCATCTGTCCCCCGCCTGCGCTGTGACCATCGGCAATTTCGATGGCGTGCACCGGGGCCACCAGGCCATGCTGGCGCTTTTGCGCAGCGAAGCGGCGCACCGCGGCGTGCCCAGTTGCGTCATGACCTTCGAGCCCCACCCGCGCGACTACTTTGCAAAAGCCCTGAACAAGCCGAATTTGGCGCCGGCCCGCATCGCCACCTTGCGCGACAAACTGCAAGAACTCGAGCGCTGCGGCATCGACCAAGTGGTGGTCTTGCCCTTTGATGCCCGACTGGCCAGCCAGTCGCCGGATGACTTTATCCAACAGGTGCTGGTCCAGGGCCTGGGCGTTCGCTATGTGCTGGTGGGCGACGATTTCCGCTTTGGCGCCCAGCGCGCGGGCGACTACGCCATGCTCGACGCGGCAGGACAAAACTTGGGCTTTGACGTGGCCCGCATGAACAGCTACGAGGTGCGCGGCCTGCGCGTGTCCAGCTCGGCCGTGCGCGAGGCCCTTCACAGGGGCGACATGGCTGCGGTGCAGGCCCTGCTGGGCCGCCCTTACAGCATCAGCGGCCATGTGGTGCATGGGCGCAAGCTGGGCCGTGAATTGGCCGCCTCAGCCGAAGGCGCCGGCGACGGCTTTCGCACCCTGAATTTGCGCTTCTCGCACTGGAAGCCCGCGGCCAGCGGCATCTTTGTGGTGGAGGTGCATGGCCTGGCCGATCAGCCCTTGAAGGGCGTGGCCAATCTGGGCATCCGTCCCTCGCTCGACCCGAATGACGTCAATGGCGGACGTGTGCTGCTGGAGACCCATGCCTTTGACTGGCCTGCCCAACTGGGGGCCGAGGGGGGCTACGGTAAAATCATCCGCGTGGACTTGCTGCATAAATTACACGACGAACTCAAGTACGACGGTCTGGACGCCCTGACAAAGGGCATCGCCAAAGACTGCGACGACGCACAAGCGTGGTTTGCGTCCCGCCACGGTGAAACCAGCCGCCAAACCACCCGCGACCGAATTTGACGCTCAGGCCCTCGTTTGCTGCCTTCGACAGGCTCAGGGCAAACGACCTCCACGGCCCACCCCCTTTTGATCTCTCCGAACGGCTCAGCCGCTCGGGCTGAGCTTGTCGAAGCCCTCTCGACTTGACGCACCATGACCGACAAAACCCAGAACCCCGACACCCGCATCAACATGATGGACACGCCGTTTCCCATGCGCGGCGACCTGCCCAAGCGTGAGCCGGGCTGGGTGAACGACTGGAACGACGGTGGTTTGTACAAAAAGCTGCGTGCTGCCCGCCAAGGGGCTCCGCTGTTCGTGCTGCACGACGGCCCGCCTTATGCCAACGGCAAACTGCACATCGGCCACGCGCTCAACAAAGTGCTCAAAGACATGATCGTCAAGTCCAAGCAATTGGCGGGCTTTGATGCGCAATACATCCCCGGCTGGACTGCCACGGCCTGCCGATCGAAAACGCGATTGAAAACTGGCATGGCCGCAAGCTCAGGCCGTGACGACATGCAGGCCAAGAGCCGCGCTTTTGCCACCGAGCAAATCGGTCAACAGCGCGAAGACTTCAAGCGCCTGGGCGTGCTGGGCGACTGGGAGCGGCCCTACCGCACCATGGACCCGGCCAATGAAGCCGGCGAAATCCGCGCCTTCAAACGCGTGATCGAGCGCGGCTTTGTCTACCGCGGCCTCAAGCCCGTTTACTGGTGCTTTGACTGCGGCTCGTCCTTGGCCGAGTTCGAGATCGAATACCAAGACAAGCAAAGCGAGACACTGGACGTGGCCTTTGAAACCGATGATGCGGCCAAATTGGCTGCAGCCTTTGGCCTCACGTCCCTGCCTGCTGGGCAAAGCGGCTTTGCTGTGATCTGGACCACCACCGCCTGGACCATCCCCGCCAACCAAGCCCTGAACGCCCACCCCGAGCTGACCTATGCGCTGGTGCAAACCGATAAAGGCTGCCTGGTGCTGGCCGAGTCGCTGGTGGACAAATGTCTGGAGCGCTTTGGCCTGCAAGACGGCACCGTGCTGGCCACGGCCAAAGGCACAGCCTTGGGCGGTCTGAACTTCCGCCACCCGCTGCACGACGTGGATGCAGGCTACAAGCGCCTGTCACCCGTTTACTTGGCCGAGTACGTCAGCGACAGCGACGGCACGGGCCTGGTTCACTCCTCGCCCGCTTACGGCGTCGACGACTTCAACTCCTGCATCGCCAACGGCCTGAAGTACGACGACATCCTGAACCCGGTGCAAGGCAACGGCACCTATGCCGAAGACTTCCCGCTGTTTGGCGGACTGCTCATCTGGAAAGCCATTCCGGTGGTGCTGGACGCACTGCGGGGCGCGGGACGCTTGCTGTCCACCGTGACCATCACCCACAGCTACCCGCACTGCTGGCGCCACAA
>JACDQO010000520.1 GCA_015657605.1 Limnohabitans sp.
GCGTTCAATTCGCGCGATGGGGGCTTCTTCTTGACCACCGTGGGCCGGGTGCAAACGCCCACGCTGGCTGTGGTGGTCGAGCGCGAAGAACAGATCCGCAAATTCATCAGCCGCGACTATTGGGAAATCCACGCCGAGTTCGCCGCCGCCGCGGGCTCCTATCCGGGCAAGTGGTTCGACCCGGCTTGGAAAAAAGAAGAGGACGCTGAAAAGAAAGCCGACCGGAAGTGGACCGCTGCCGAGGCGCAAGCCATCGTCGATGCGGTGCGCGGCAAAACCGCCAGCGTGACCGAAGAGGCCACACCCACCACGCAAGCCAGCCCCGGCCTGTTTGACCTGACCAGCCTGCAGCGCGAGGCCAACGGCAAATTCGGCTTCTCGGCCAAGACCACGCTGGCCTTGGCGCAAAGCCTGTACGAGCGCCACAAGGCACTGACCTACCCGCGAACAGATTCACGCCACCTGCCCGAAGACTATGTGCCCGTGGCCAAACAAACCTTCGAGATGCTGGCCGACAGCGGCATGAAGCACCTGGCCCCGCACGCGCTCACGGCGCTGAACAACAACTACGTGCGCAAGATCCCGCGCGTGTTCGACAACAAAAAGGTCTCGGACCACTTCGCCATCATCCCCACGCTGCAAGCGCCCAGTGGCCTGTCAGAGGCCGAGCAAAAGCTCTACGACCTGGTGGTGCGCCGTTTCATGGCGGTGTTCTTCCCCAGTGCCGAATACCAGGTCACCACCCGCATCAGCGTGGCGGCGGGCCACAGCTTCAAGACCGTGGGCAAGGTCTTGGTCAAACCCGGTTGGTTGGCCATCTATGGCAAAGAAGCCGCCGCCGAAGTGGAAGACGCCAAAGACGGCGACAAGGGCCAGAACCTGGTGCCGGTTCAGCCGGGTGAACAGGTCGGCGTCGAGTCGGTCGAGGCCAAGGGCCTGAAGACCCGGCCACCGGCCCGTTATTCAGAAGCCACCTTGTTGGGCGCCATGGAAGGCGCAGGCAAATTGGTGGACGACGACGAACTGCGCGAGGCCATGCAGGAAAAAGGCTTGGGCACGCCAGCCACCCGCGCGGCCATCATCGAGGGCTTGCTGAACGAAAAATACATGCTGCGCGAAGGCCGCGAGATGATCCCGACGGCCAAGGCCTTCCAGCTCATGACGCTGCTGCGCGGCTTGCAGGTGGAAGAACTCTCCAAACCTGAATTGACGGGCGAGTGGGAATACAAGCTGGCCCAAATGGAACAAGGCAAATTGAGCCGCGCCACCTTCATGGCCGAGATCGCGGCCATGACCGAGCACATCGTCAAGAAGGCCAAAGAGTACGACCGCGACACCGTGCCCGGTGACTACGCCACGGTGACCACGCCCTGCCCCAATTGCGGCGGTGTGGTGAAAGAAAACTACCGCAGGTACACCTGCACGGGTGCAGACGGCGCGAGCGACGGCTGCGGCTTCTCCTTTGGCAAATCACCTGCAGGCCGTACCTTTGAGCCGGCCGAGGTGGAGCAGTTCATGCGCGACAAGAAAATCGGTCCATTGGACGGCTTCCGATCCAAGGCGGGTTGGCCTTTTGTGGCCGAGATGGCGCTCAAGTACAACGAAGAGGAAAAGAACTGGAAGCTTGAGTTCGACTTCGGTGACGACAAGAAAAACGAAGAGAGCGGCGAGATCGTCGAGTTCAGCGACGAAGCCCTGGGCGCTTGCCCCAAATGCGGAAGCCCGGTGCACGAGCACGGCAGCAACTACGTGTGCAGCAAAGCTGTGCCCACCAACGAACAGCCTACGCCCAGCTGCGATTTCAAGACCGGCAAACTCATCTTGCAGCAGCCGATCGAGCGTGAGCAGGTCGCGAAACTGTTGACCAGCGGCAAAACCGATGTGCTCGACAAATTCGTCAGCAACCGCACGCGACGCAGCTTCAAGGCCATGTTGGCCTGGAACCCTGAAGAGGGCAAAGTGACGTTTGAATTTGAGCAGCGCGAAGGGGGTAAAAAATATCCACCCCGCAAAACAGCGGCCAAAAAGACACCGTTTGGCAAGCCCGCAGCCAAGAAGGCCGCCGTCAAAACCGCCAAAGCCCCGGCCGCTAAAAAAGCCGCCAAGCCTGCTGCCGAGAAGGCGCCGCGCAAAGCCGCAGTGGGCACCTTGAAGCCCAGCGCTTCATTGGCCGCCGTGATCGGTGAGGGCACTTATGCGCGCACCGAAGTGGTCAAGAAAATCTGGGACTACATCAAGGCCAATGGTCTGCAAGACCCGGCCGACAAGCGTTCGATCAAGGCCGATGACAAGCTGAAAGCGGTGTTCGGCAAAGACCAGGCCACCATGTTCGAGCTGGCCGGCATCATTGGCAAACACCTGAGCTGAGAGGGTCAACGCCTCACGGTGCGTGCAGCACCAGCTTCACGGGCAAAGCGTCGAGTTGGGGCTTGAGTGCCTTCCAAGCAGTAACAGGCGTGGCGCGGGCGTCCACCTCCACCGGTGCATCGCCTGCCGCATGCACCTGTGGCCATTGCGCGGCCTCAAGCTGCAAGGGTGCTAAGGTGTTGTGGATCAGTTTCTGGGCCACCGCCGCTGTGGCCAGCGTGCGCAGTTCGGGCTTGTAAATTTTGCCCACGTTGGTCACCGGCATGGCGCTCAGCACCGTGATCGATTTGGGTTTGGCGGGGCCTTCGTCCACACGCTCGGCCGTGAAGGCGAGCAACTCGGCTTCGGTCACACGGCTGCCGGGTTTGAGGGTGGCAAAGGCCACAGGCAACTCGCCCGCGTAGGCATCTGGCGCACCGATCGCCGCACACAAGGCCACCGCCGGATGCGCTCCCAAGGCGTCTTCGATCACTTTGGGGTCGATGTTGTGGCCACTGCGGATGATCAGGTCCTTGGCCCGGCCCGACAGGTGCAGGCGGCCTTGCGGGTCGATGAAGCCCACATCGCCCGTGATGAGCCAGCCGTCGGGTGTGAAGCTGCGGGCGGTCTCAGCGGCATCCAAATAGCCTGAAAACAAATTCGGCCCTTGGTAGAGCACCATGCCTTTGTCGCCTGTGGGCAGGGTCTGCGATGTGGCTTGGTCATCGCTGCTCAGCGCCACGATGCGCACACGCGCATGCGGCAAAGGCCAACCCACACAACCTGCGGGCGCGCTCAAGCCCGGCGGGGCCACGGTGCTCAGGCCTGCGGTTTCGGTCATGCCCAGGCTCTCGTTGATGTGCAAACCGAAGGCTTGTTCAAAGCGCTGCGCCAGCTCGGGCGGCAGCGGCGCCGCGCCTGTGCGCACGGCACGCAGGGTGGAAATGTCGGCCCCCTGCAGCGGCACGCCTGCGAGGGCGGCCAGCACCGTGGGCACGCCTGACATGAGTGTGCAGCGGTGGTGGGCCACCAGTTGCCAATAGTTGTGCACCACCTCGCGGTTGCGAAACAAGGCCTCGGTCGGAATGACCACATGCATGCCGACGGCCAGCGAACACAAGGCCCCGGGCAACACGCCGGCCACATGGAACAGCGGGTAACCGTTGATCGTCACATCGCTGGCCTGAAAGCCCTGCATCGTGGCGTTGGCCCAAGCGGTGAAGACCTGCGCGCCATGGCTGTGCTTGGCCAGTTTGGGGGCGCCAGTGGTGCCGCCTGTGTGAAAGTAGGCCGCGATGTCCGTGGGCTGAAACACCCGTTGGCTGAGCAGGCGGTCGTCCACTTGCGTGGCCCGCAGGGTGTGGAAGTCTTGGGCACCTGCAGGCAGAACGGCGCTTTCTGTAAGTGGGCCTCCGTCCGGGTGCACCAGCAACACCGCCTTCAAACTGGGCAATTGGGTTTGCAGGCGCAAGGCTTTGGCCCGCAGCTGGCTGTCGTCTTCGGCGCCATGCGCGATCAGCACTTTGGCTTGGCTGGCCCGCAGCAGCGACAGCAGTTTTTCGTCACTGAGCAAGGGGTTGAGCGGCTGCACAATGCCCGCTGCTTCGCCGCCCCAAAGCGCCAGGTGGTAGGCCAAGCCGCCGGGCAAGAGAACGCCAACGGCATCCTGCGGGCCCACACCCAGCTGGTGCAGCAAATTGGCGGTTTGGTGGATGCCTTGCAGCAAGCAGCGGTAGGTCCAGGTGGTGGACGCACCGCCGGGCTGTCCCGTGTGCAAAAGGTCAGCGCAGGCCGGTCGGCATGGACTTGGGCGCTGGCACGGATCAGCTCATAGGTGCTGGCCCAAGGCATGGCCTCGGCCAGCGGTGTGGCCTCGATGCGGTGGATATCGGCCAGGGTTTGAACGGGAGATGAAACAGTCAGGTGCATGCGCGATGTTAGCCACCGCCTGCGGCTGGCTTTGTCTCACAAGTGGCAAGCCGGTGCTTTTCAAACCGCCAGTCATGTCAACATGTCCACTTTGTCGTCAACATTCAGGGATCACCCATGCACGATGCCAGCGCCCTCCCCACTTTTGAAGACGTCCTGGCCGCTGCCGCGCGGCTGCAAGGGCATGCCCACCGCACGCCGGTGCTGCAATCGCGCACGCTCAACGCGCAGTTGCGCGCCCAGGTCTTCATCAAGTGCGAAAACTTTCACGCATGGGTGCCTTCAAGTTCCGGGGGGGCTTCAACGCCCTGTCTCGGCTGACACCAGCCGAGCGCCAAGCCGGGGTGGTGGCTTACTCATCGGGCAACCACGCACAGGCCGTGGCCTTGTCAGCGCAAATTCTGGACATCCCGGCCACGATCGTCATGCCGCACGACGCCTCGCCCGCCAAGCTGGCGGCTACACGCGGTTATGGCGCGAAAGTGGTGGGTTACGACCGCTACAAGGACGATGCACTGGCCATTGCAAAAGGCCTGGCCGCCGAGCACGGCATGCGCTTCATACCGCCGTTTGACCATCCGGACGTGTTGAGCGGCCAAGGCACAGCGGCGCTGGAGTTGTTTCAGGAAGTGGGCGAGCTTGACGCTTTGTTCGTGTGCTTGGGCGGCGGCGGCCTGCTCAGCGGCAGCGCCCTGTCGGCCAAGGCCCTGTCTCCGGCCTGCAAGATTTACGGCGTGGAGCCCGAAGCGGGCAACGATGTGCAACAGTCCTTGCAACAGGGCCAACGGGTGCGCATCGCGACCCCGGTGACGATTGCCGATGGCGCGCAAACGCCCATGGTCGGCGAAATCACCTTCGAGATCATTCGCCGGCTGGTGGACGCTGTGCACACCGTGACCGATGCGCAACTTGTGCAGGCCATGCGCTTTTATGCCGAGCGCATGAAGATGGTGGTCGAGCCCACAGGTTGTTTGTCACTGGCAGCGGCCATTCAGGCCAGTGAGCAGCTACAAGGTCAGCGCGTGGGCATCATTGTGAGCGGCGGCAATGTGGACCTGGGCCGCTATGCGCAGTTGCTCAGCCAAGGCTGAAACCAGGCCATCGGCTTGCACTCTTTGGCGGCTCAGTCGTCTGCCAGAAGTTGGCTCAAATCAATTTGGCGGCACATGCTCATCACTTCGGCCGTGCTGTTGACTTGGAATTTTTGGTAAATGGTGGCGCGGTGTTTCTTGGCTGTGTTGGGCTGTGTGCCTGTGATCTGGGCAATGTCCATGTTGGTTTTGCCCTCTGCAATCAGCATAAACACCTCTTTTTCTCGCTTGGACAGCGTGTCGTAAGAGCGCCGTATCGCACTGATGTTGGCGAATTCAACATTTCTTTGCCGATCCAGCGCCAAGGCCCTGTCGAGGGTGGCGCACAATTTTTCGCGGTTGAAGGGCTTGAGCAAAAAGTCGACAGCCCCGAACCTGAACGCCTCGATGATTTGATCTTTGTCGCTTTCTCCGCTGATGAAGACCACTGGGGTTTTTCGGTTCAACGCCACCAAACGCGCTTGCAAATCCAGGCCATTGAGACCGGGCATTTTCATGTCCAAAAGCACCACCGCTGGCGAAATGTCCAGGGCGTTGTCCAAAAATGCTTGTGCATTGTCAAACGCATCCACGGTGTAACCCAGCAGGGTCAGCATGTTGCTGAGGTAAAACCGGATGTCGTGGTTGTCATCGACCAAAAAGATGTGGCCAAGTCGTTGATTCATACCGGCATTAAGCCCCAAGGCTTTGCTGGCGCAAAAAACCTCTTTGGCGCGAGGGCACCCATGCAAGCCTCGGCCGCATCGCCATCAAGGCGCTTTGCACGAGGCCGGGAGGTACTTGGCAGCCAGTCCGTTGTTGGCGGCGGGGCCGCAACGCCACGCGGCCACAGGTTTGCCGCCATCCGTGCTGCCATTGATGGCGGTGGTGCCCGTTTGAAGCGGCGTCAGAGACAGGCTGTTGGCTGTGGCGCTGGTGTTGCCACGCAAAGCTTGGTGGTTGCCCACCACGGTGATCACGCCATTGGCATCTGCAGCGATGCTGCTGACGTATTTGCTCACTTGGGGGTCGCAAGCTTTGGGCAAAACGGCCGACACATCGGCCTCTGAAGCCGAAACAATGGCTTCGTTCACAGCGGTTTTGCAGCCGCTGGCGGCCAAAAGCATCTCGGAAACCTTGGCCCGTATGCTGTAGTCTTGGTACGCTGGGAGCGCCAAGGCGCCCAAAATGCCGGATGATCGCAATGACGATCATCAACTCAATCAATGTCAGACCTTGCTGCCTTTTTTGCATGGCATTTACTCCCTGAAGAATGGGTGTCGATGGTAATCCATACAACACCCAATTTCCAGTGCTCAAGGTGAGCCCTTGCGGCCCCAAGCGGTCATGCTGGACAAGGCCAGCGCCAGGATGGGGTCAGGCTGTTTCTTGGGTTTGGCGGCGAGCCATGATGATCTTGCCCGCGGCCAAAACCAACAAAGCACCCGCCACGCCCAAGCCGTAGCCCCAGATCTTGTCTTGTGGGATGTAGTCGACCAAACCTGGGTCGGTTTGGATCATGGTGCCGGCAATCCAGCCCAACAACATGCCGCCCGCGACAATGATGGCGGGGAAGCGGTCCATCAACTTGAGCACCAGTTGGCTGCCCCAAACGATGATCGGGATGCTGACCAGCAAGCCAAAGATGACCAAAGGCATTTGGTGATCGGGGTTGCCAGAGCCTTGAGCGGCGCCTGCGATGGCGATCACGTTGTCCACGCTCATGACCAAGTCGGCAATGATGACGGTTTTGACCGCGCCCCAGAGCTTGTCACTGCCCTGGATGTTGCTGTGGTCGTCGTCGGCATCGGGGGTGAGCAGTTTCACGCCGATCCAAAGCAGCAAAATCGCACCCACAAATTTGAGGAAGGGAATCGCCAACAATGTGAGCGCAAAAAAGATCAGGATGACCCGCAAGATGATGGCACCTGCTGTGCCCCACAGGATGCCTTGTTTGCGCTGGTGATCGGGCAACTGGCGGCAAGCCAGAGCGATCACGACGGCGTTGTCGCCGCCCAGCAAGATGTCGATCATGATGATCTGGGCGACAGCAACCCAGAACGTAGCGGTCAGAAATTCTTCCACGGTGGTCCTTTTGCCCGCGTGAGCGGGCGCTTATATGCCAAACAAAAAATAAAGCCGAATTTTCCCTCAGAAAATCCGGCTTATATATTGTGGCAAACCACATCCCTGCCAGTCGCAGGGCGTTTCACTGCAAAAGAATCGTTTTTATTTCAATTGCGCTTTGAGCAATTTTGCCCAATTCAGACGGGTTGCGTGGTGACGATGAAGCCGCACTCGTTCCATGATGGCCAACTTGGCATCGGGCCGTGTCGGCGCCCACCAGAGATCAAGGCACCGGCGTGGCCCATGCGCTTGCCGGGAGGGGCGGTCACACCGGCGATGAAGCCCACCACAGGCTTCTTCATGTTGGCCTTGCACCACATGGCGGCTTCGGCTTCGTCGGGACCGCCGATTTCGCCAATCATGATGACGGCGTCTGTGTCGGGATCGTCGTTGAAAGCCTTCATCACGTCGATGTGCTTCAAAC
>JACDQO010000005.1 GCA_015657605.1 Limnohabitans sp.
CGCGTGCTGCTTCGCGTCGCCCGGGTGTGGGTGGCGCGGGGCAGCATGCCGTATTGCGGCCGTGACCCAGCCCTCGCCGCTGCCTTTTTTGTGGCCCGGCACTTTTTCTTCAACCGAGGCGGTGCACAGCACGCGGGTCTGGCCAAACTCAATCAGGACCGAGCCTTCGGCATGCACGGTGTACCCGCGGGTGATGCGCACTGGGCGCAGGGCGTCGGCGGGGCGACCGGTTCGGGTGTAGGAGCTGGTGGTGTTCATGATGGCGCTGAAGTGGTTGGCCCTTGGGTCCTGGCCGTGCGCCCGGCAGTGAGCGGGTGGGGCGGACACAAGAGTTTGAGATAATGCCTCGTTTCATGCTCAGCCAAGCTGGGCATCAGCAGCGCGTTGTGGGCCTTTGAGCCAAGCGCTGTCACAAGGAACTTGATCGATGCCAGTTTACAGTATGACCGGATACGCCAGCGTGCAGCACAGCCCGCTGGCCGCAGACGGTGAAAGCCCTGCCAACGCGGGCCCCACAGCCCGGCTGGGGCTTGAAATCCGTTCGGTCAACAGCCGCTTCCTCGACCTGAGTTTTCGCCTGACCGAAGAGCTGCGCCAGCTTGAACCGGGCCTGCGCGAGTTGATCACCCGACAGATCAAACGCGGCAAAGTCGAAGTGCGCGCCAGCCAAGATGCAGGCGACGGCGCTGTCCTGCAAGCGCCCAACCACCAAGCCCTGCAAAAAATCGCAGCCTTGCAAGAAAAAATCCAAGATTGGTTGCCCAGTGCCCGTGGCCTGAGCGTGGCCGATGTGTTGCGCATGAGCGCTGGCAGCTCGGGCCAAGCAGCGCCCGACGAAGCCGCCTGGATGCAACTGGCACCCAAGCCGTGGACGCCCTGCGTGAAGCCCGCGCCCGTGAAGGCGCCCGCCTGACCGAGATGCTGCAAAGCCACATTGAGCAGCTGCGTGGCTTGGCCGAGCAGGCTGTGCCTTTGGTGCCACAACTGGTCGAACAACAGCGCCAGCGCTTTTTGGAGCGCTGGAAAGACGCCATGGCTTTGGCCGACGGCAGCCACTTGCCCGAAGCAGCCCAAGACCGTGCCTTGACCGAAGCCACCGCTTTTGCCATCCGCATCGACGTGGCCGAAGAACTCACCCGACTGCGCTCGCACCTGGACGAACTCTCGCGCCTGCTCACCAAGGGCGGCGACATCGGCAAGCGCCTGGACTTCCTCATCCAGGAACTCCACCGCGAAGCCAACACCCTGGGCTCCAAGTCGGCCGTGCTCGAGATGACCCGCATCTCGGTGGACATGAAGGTGCTGATCGAGCAAATGCGTGAACAAGTCCAGAACATCGAATAAAGAGCCTGAACATGGATTACCCCGGAAACCTGTTTGTCGTGGCCGCCCCCAGCGGGGCCGGCAAATCCAGCTTGGTCAAGGCCTTGATGGAGCTGGACTCACGCGTTCAGCCCACCGTCTCGCACACCACGCGTGCCCCACGCGGCCAAGAAAAGCATGGCCGGGAGTACTTTTTTGCCTCGGCGCAAGAATTTGACGCCATGGTGCTGGGCGACGCCTTTGTCGAATGGGCCCATGTGCACGGTCAGCGCTACGGCACCTCCAAAAAGATGATCGAAGACCGCATGGCCCAAGGCGCCGATGTGATTCTGGAGATCGATTACCAAGGTGCGCTGCAGATCAAAAAGATGTACGCCAATGCCGTGCTGATCTTCATCTTGCCGCCCAGCTGGGAAGAGTTGCGCTCACGCCTGGAGCGCCGGGGCGAGGATGCCCCCGAGATCATTGAGCTGCGCCTGCAAAACGCCGCCATCGAGATGGCCCAAGCTCCAGAATTTGACTTCGTTATAATCAACGAAGTTTTTGACCGTGCATTGTTTGACCTGAAAGCGGTTGTTCACGCTCAGCGTCTCAAGTACCACGTTCAGCGTCGCACGCGGCCTGACACCTTCCAAGCACTCAAAATGTCTTGAACCCAGCACAGAAATTCTCAAGGAAAACATCATGGCCCGCATCACCGTTGAAGACTGCCTGGAACAAATCCCCAACCGCTTTCAGTTGGTTTTGGCTGCCACTTACCGCGCACGCATGCTGAGCCAAGGCCACACCGCCCGCATCGAGAGCAAAAACAAACCCGGCGTGACCGCTTTGCGCGAGATCGCAGCCGGCAAAGTCGGCATCGAGATGCTCAAGCGCGTGTCCTGAAATAAGCCCCAAGGCCAAGACCGGTTGAAACCGGTTTTGACCACTCAAAAAA
>JACDQO010000045.1 GCA_015657605.1 Limnohabitans sp.
CTTCGCCACGAATGGGTGGCGCCACTGAACAAGGAGTTTTCATGATTGACCACCTCGACCACCTGGTGCTGACCACCGCTCGGGAAGCCGCCTGCGTGGACTTCTACACCCGTGTGCTGGGCATGCAGCTCGAGAGTTTCGTCGGCGGCACGCCACCAGTGGAGCGCCGCGCTTTCAAGTTCGGCCACCAAAAGATCAATTTGCATGTGCAGGGCCAGGAGTTCGAGCCCAAAGCCCATTTGCCCGTGCCTGGTGCTCTCGATTTGTGCTTCATCGTGCAGATTCCTCTTGAAGAGGTCATTGCGCGACTTCACGCATGCAACTGGCCCATTTTGGAAGGCCCGGTGATGCGCACAGGGGCGACACAAAAATCCGCTCGGTCTATGTGCGAGATCCAGATTTCAATCTGATTGAACTTTCCGTTTTGAGCTGAGATAAGCGGTCTTTGTATCCAGCACATCGCGGCTAAACTCTTTCAACAGATGACCGCTCACTCGATACACCCATGACCGACCCCCAAACCATGTTGCGCCAGCTCTACGATGTGGCGGTGCAGCGTGCCTTGCCCCTGCACAACACCGCCGCCCATTTGCCAACACCCCCCAAGGGGCGCACCTTGGTGCTGGGTGCAGGCAAAGCCGGGGGTGCGATGGCGCAGGCGGTCGAGGCCCTGTGGCCCCAGGATGCCCCACTGTCGGGACTGGTGGTCACCCGCTACGGCCACACGCCACCACGTCCGGCGGGTTTGCCCGAACGCATTGAGGTGGTCGAGGCAGCCCACCCTGTGCCCGATGCGGCGGGGCTGCAAGCGGCTGAGCGCATTTTGGAACTCACGCAAGGATTGACAGCAGACGATCTGGTGCTGTGCCTGATTTCGGGCGGCGGCTCGTCGCTGCTGACCTTGCCAGCTGACGGCATGGACCTGCAAATCAAGCAAGACATCAACCGCCAGCTGCTGGCCAGTGGGGCCAATATTTCTGAAATGAACTGCCTGCGCAAACACCTCTCGCGCATCAAAGGCGGGCGCCTGGCGGCAGCTTGCGCGCCTGCGCGGGTGGTCACGCTCACCATCAGCGATGTGCCGGGGGACGACCCGTCCATCATCGCCAGCGGCCCCACCGTGCCTGATGCCAGCACCTGCGCCGATGCGCTGGCCATCCTCAAGCGCTACGCCATCACGGTGCCCGACTCGGTGCTGCAGGCTTTGCAGTCGGGTGTTTGGGAGACGCCCAAACCTGGCTCGCCCGTATTTGCAGGTCACAGCGTGGACATGATCGCCACGCCACAGCAGTCGCTGGAGGCTGCAGCGGCTGCCGCGCGTGCCATGGGGCTGAACGCCTACATCCTGAGCGACGAGATCGAGGGCGAGTCGCGCGAGGTGGCCAAGGTGCACGCGGCGCTGGCCCGTGCGTCAGCCAAGGGTCTGGGGCCGTTCACCAAGCCCTGCGTGATTTTGAGCGGTGGTGAAACCACCGTGACCATCAAGCCCCAGCCTGCGGGCACGCCACGCGGGCGCGGCGGGCGGGCGGGGGAGTTTTGCATGGGCCTGGCGGAGGCACTGCAGGGCCAAGCGGGTGTGTGGGCACTGGCGGCCGACACCGATGGCATCGACGGCATCGAAGACAACGCCGGGGCGCAAGTGGCGCCCGACACGCTGTCGCGCGCTGCTGCGTTGGGGCATAAAGTGGCCGATCATTTGCAGCGCAATGACGCCTATGGCTTCTTTGAGCCGCTGGGCGACTTGGTCATCACCGGGCCTACCCACACCAATGTGAACGATTTCCGGGCGATCCTGGTGGTCTGAGTTGATGTGTGTCAAACCGGCAGGCCCTGTGCTCTGGCACATTCGGGGCCATCATGTTGGACGACACCTTGCCCCATTCCGCTTTTCTGCCTCGCCTCAGGCTGTGGATCCCCTTGCACTGACGGCCGGTACTGTCTTGCTGCACCGGGGTGACCCTGTTGAACACCTTTTGCACATTTTGCAGGGTCGGGTGGTCTTGGGGGTGATGGTCGAAGGTGTCATGGCCCATCAGCTGGGCGTGGTGGAGGGCCCGTTTTGGCTGGAGGCCGCTTCGGGGCTGTTGGGTCTGCCGCATGCGGTCGATGCGCTGGCCGAAACCGATGTGCTGTTGCAAAACGTGCCTGTGCAGGACTTTGTGGCCCGTGTTCAGGCGCTGCCTGAGGACTCGCAAAACCTGCTCATGGACATGGCGCGTTCGCAGCGACAACAAACTGAAATGGGTGTGAGCCGCTTGGCCAAAGACGCCGATGCACGTTGCGCCGAGTGGCTCTTGCGCCATGCCCAACCCGACGAGCTTTTGGGAGGCTTGGCCGTGAAGTTCACCGAGCGCAAGCGCACGATTGCCGCCCAACTGGGCATCGCCCCAGAAACCTTCTCACGCGTGCTGCGCCATTTGCGCGATCGCCAGCTGATCAGCGGCGGCGGCCGCGTGCTGGGCCTGCCCAACCCGCAGGCCCTGCGCGATCTGGCCGGGGTGTGAGTTTTCGTTGCTTCAGACTTTTTTGAGCCTCGGATTTTTCATCCACAGCACGGGTTGTTCCTTGACCGGTCGCGCGGGTGCGCCGTGTTGGAGCAGCGCCTGATCGAGTGCTTGACCGGCTTCGTCTTGCAATGCCGCTTGGCGGATGCGGGCCACGGCTTCAGCTTGCTCGGCCACAGGCACTTGAGAGGCCGGACCGCACACGTGGCGCAGGATGTGCAGCAGGTTGTCTTTGCCCCGTTCGTTGGTGCTGCCGTAGCCTTTGATGAGTTGCCCACAACGCGCCAGCTCCAGGCCCAGTGCGGGCGACAGACGCGTGGCGGCTTCGATACCGCCCAGCCACTCTTCAATCAGCGCTTGCTCAGTGGCATAGCGGCTGCCCAGCGGGCGCAGCACGCGCAGGCTGGCCAAGAGGCGCAAGCTGGCCATGCCCCACAGCGCGTGGCGCGCCACCTTGAGCGGCATGGACCAAGGCGCTTGGCCACGTGCCACGCGGGCGCGGTCCCAGCGCAGCAGTTTGTTGGCCAGGCCTTGCGGCAACAGGGCTGCCAGCTCGGGCACACCGGGCTTGAAGTGGTCGTACACCTTGAGCACATCGCCTTCTTTGGCCTTGACTTCTTGTGTCACGCGGTCCCAGCGGCTGGCGCGGCTTTTCAGGTCGGCCACACGGATGATGTCGTCAAACGCCATCCACAGGGCCAGCCAGCGGGTGCTCTCGGCTGTTACGGGGTGGGCGTCGTCTTTTGAACTGGCTTCTGCACTCATCAATCGTTCGAGCCGCTGTACATACAGGCGGGCATAAGCGGGGCCTTGGTACTCCACCAAGCGCTGGTGCGCCAAGCCCATCAAGGGGTGTAACTCTGCAGGAAACTTGGCGGCCACATCTGCAGGCAGGGCAGCCGATGCAGAGTGCGAAAGTGCCGGGGCGGCGGGCTTCATCACCTGCTCGACATACTGCGCCTGTTCGCGCTGGCGCGTGACCACATCAAAGGCCAGCGCAAAGCCGCGCAAACTGGCCTTGGCCGAGTTGCTTGGGCCTTCCAAAACGGCTTCGTAATGCGTCCGTGCAAAAGGCAGCAAGCCGCTGCCCGCAATCGCTCCCAACATCACGGCGCTGACCATGGTGCCGCTTTGCTGGCACAGGCTGGCCATGTCCATCACATGGTGGCGCTGGCTGTGCGCAGCCACGACATCCAGCAGCGGTCCTTCGGGGCGGCGACCATCGCCCATGGTCATTTTTTCGGCGGTGGTCAGCGCCCGAGACGATGCGCTGATGACCAAAGTGCGGTCGGCAGAGGCGAGGCCGTTGCCGATTTGCCGAGCTGTTTCCAGCAACTCCGAAGACACCAGCGCATCGAGTCGGCCCGGCAGCGGGTTCAGGCCCAGCACCGGCAAGCGGCCTTGCAGTTGGCTGTGGGGGAGGGGGTAAATTTCGAGGTAATAGGTGGTGGCGCCGGTGCGCTGCGCCACGCCGGGAATGGAGGTGGCTTGCGCCGGGTGGCCTGCGTGGCGCGCCACGTCGACCAGCCAGTCGGCCAGCACGCCGCCGCCTTCGCCGCCCAAGGCGCACAACAAAATCGAAATCGGTTGGGTCATGGTGTGTCTCTCAGGCTTTCAAGGTGTTCAGGCCGGTTGCAGCCAGCGTGTGGCCAGGCCTTGCCAGCGGGCCCACAGGCGCTCGTGCAGCTTGGGGTTTTGCACCACTTCGGCGCGGTAAAACGATGGGCACAGCGTCGCCGCGTGGGCGTTTTCGCCGCACAGGCCGCAGCCCACACAGCCATCGATCACGTGGCACCGGGTCTACTTTGAGCGGATCGGGGTTGTCTTTCAGCGTCGAAGGTCGGC
>JACDQO010000046.1 GCA_015657605.1 Limnohabitans sp.
GAGGTCTACAACGTGGGCGGCTGGAACGAAAAGCCCAACATTGAGATTGTCAAAACCGTGTGCGCGCTGCTAGACGAGTTGCGCCCCCGCACTGACGGCAAGCCTTATGCCGATCAAATCAGCTACGTGACCGACCGTCCGGGCCACGACCGCCGCTATGCGATTGACGCGTGCAAGCTCGAAGCGGAATTGGGCTGGAAGCCTGCCGAGACCTTTGAGACCGGCATCCGCAAAACCGTCAAGTGGTACTTGGCCAACCCCGATTGGGTGAGCCATGTGCAAAGCGGCGCTTACCGCGATTGGGTGAACCAAAACTACGCAGGGCGCCAAGCATGAAGATCTTGCTTTTGGGCAAAAACGGCCAAGTGGGCTGGGAGCTGCAGCGCAGCTTGGCCCCTTTGGGTGAGTTGCTGGCGCTGGACCGGCACAGCACCGATTTTTGCGGCGACTTGAACCAGCCCGAGCGCTTGGCGCAAACGGTGCGCAACTGGCGTCCCGATGTCATCGTCAATGCTGCAGCCCACACCGCCGTGGACAAAGCCGAGTCCGAGCCCGACTTGGCCCGCTGCCTGAACGCCACCGCCCCCGCTGCGCTGGCGCAGGCTGCGGCCGACATCGGTGCCTGGCTGGTGCATTACTCGACCGACTATGTGTTCAACGGCCAGGGCGAGCAGGCTAGGCAAGAGAGCGATGCCACCGGGCCGCTCAGCGTGTACGGCCAAACCAAACTCGAAGGCGAACAGCACATCGTCGCCAGCGGCTGCAAGCACCTGATTTTTCGCACCAGTTGGGTCTATGCGGCGCGGGGTGGCAACTTTGCCAAAACCATGCTGCGAATAGCCGCCGAGCGCGAACGCCTCACCGTCATCAACGACCAGTTTGGCGCACCCACGGGTGCAGATTTGATCGCCGACATCACCGCCCACGCCATCCGTGCTGCCTTGCACCAGCCAGCCTTGGGGGGGCTTTACCACTTAGCTGCCGCAGGCCAGACCAGCTGGCACGGCTATGCCAGCCATGTGATCACGCAGGCCCGCCAGACCCGGCCAGAGTTGCTCCTGAAAGTCACAGACATCGCGCCCGTGCCCACAACGTCTTTTCCGACGCCCGCGCAGCGCCCGCTCAACTCTCGCCTGGACACCCGCAAGCTGCAGCAAGCCTTTGGCCTGGTGCTGCCCGCATGGCAACTGGGTGTGAACCGCATGCTGGCTGAAACCCTCTGAAGGGCCATTGGATTGCGGCACAATCGTTGGTGCTCACTCTCTTGGCTTGCAGCTTAACCCCGTACTGTTGAAGTTCTCACCATGACCGACACCCACCCCGCCATCACCGTTGCGCCGCACGACCAGGCCCAGATCCTGGCGCAGGCCATGCCCTACATCCGCAAGTTTCACGGCAAGACGCTGGTCATCAAATACGGTGGCAACGCCATGACCGACCCGGCCCTGCAACAAGCCTTTGCCGAAGACGTGGTGCTCCTCAAACTGGTGGGCATGAACCCGGTGGTGGTGCATGGCGGCGGCCCACAAATTGAAACCGCCTTGAAGCGCTTGGGCAAAACCGGCGAGTTCATTCAGGGCATGCGCGTGACCGATGCCGAGACCATGGAAGTCGTGGAGTGGGTGCTGGGCGGTGAAGTGCAGCAAGACATCGTGGGCATGATCAACCGCGCAGGCGGCAAGGCCGTGGGTCTGACAGGTCGCGATGGCGGCCTGATTCGTGCGAAAAAATTGCGCTTGGTGGATGCCCAAGACCCCAGCAAAGAATACGACGTGGGCCAGGTCGGCGAGATCGAGAGCATTGACCCGTCCATCCTGCAATGCCTGCAAGACGATGCCTTCATCCCGGTGGTCAGCCCGATTGGTTTTGGTGCCAACAACGAAAGCTACAACATCAACGCCGACGTGGTGGCCGCCAAACTGGCCACCGTATTGCAAGCCGAAAAGTTGTTGATGCTCACCAACATCCGTGGCGTCCTTGATAAAGAAGGCCAACTGATGACCGAGCTGACCCCCCACCGCATCGACGAATTGTGTGCCGACGGCACCATCAGTGGCGGCATGATCCCCAAAATTGCGGGCGCACTCGATGCGGCCAAGAGCGGCGTGAACGCGGTGCACATCATCGACGGCCGTGTGCCCCACGCCATGCTGCTCGAGGTGCTGTCTGAGCAGGCCTTTGGCACCATGATCCGCAGCCGATAAAGCAGCATCTACCCCCACGCGCAGCACCACAAACAAGAGACGACATGCCAAATCAACACCCAGCGCCCGAACACGACAGCGACGAAGACGCCACCCCCGCCCGCAAGCGCCCGCGCCCGGGTGAGCGCCGTTTGCAGATTTTGCAAACCCTGGCCGCCATGCTGGAGCAGCCGGGCGCCGAGCGCGTCACCACCGCAGGCCTGGCCGCCAAAATTGGTGTGAGTGAAGCGGCCTTGTACCGTCACTTTGCCAGCAAGGCCCAAATGTTTGAAGGGCTGATCGATTTTGTGGACCAGTCCGTCATGGGCCTGATCCGCCAAGTGACCGACCGTGAGCCCGCTGGCCCGCAACAAGCCGGTCGCATTGTCGCGCTGCTCTTGCAATTTGCCGAAAAAAACCCCGGCATGAGCCGCGTCATGAACGGCGAAGCCCTGGCTTTTGAGCATGACCGTTTGCAAGAGCGCATCAACTTGCTGTTTGACAAGATCGAAGCGCAGCTGCGCCAGTCGCTCAAGACGGCCGAAGTCCCAGCGGCCAACGCCGAGGTTCAGGTCACTGCCTCGATGCTGGTGGCCTTCATGCAAGGACGCTTGCAGCGCTTTGCGCGCTCGGGCTTCAAGCGCTTGCCCTCAGAACACTTGCAGGCGGCGTTGGGGCGGATGCTTTAAGGGCAGTGCCCAGCGCTCACCAGTTCCAAAGCGTCCCATCATGCTGCAGCCGGTTCACCGGCAGATAAGCCCTTTGGTACGGGTACTTGGCCGCCAGTTTCTCGTCGATGTCCACCCCGTGACCGGGTGACTCGCCGCAGTGCATCATGCCGCGCTCAAAGCGGTAGTCGTGCGGAAAGACCGAGAGCATTTCTTCGCTGTGGGGCATGAACTCTTGCACGCCAAAGTTGGGCACCCAGGTGTCAAAGTGCAGCGCTGCGCCCATGCACACGGGGACAGGTCGGTCGCACCGTGGCAGCCGGTGCGCACTTGGTAGAGGCTGGCCAAGTCGGCGATGCGCCGCAGGTGCGTGATGCCACCCGCGTGGACCACGGTGGTGCGGATGTAGTCGATCAGCTGTTTCTCGATCAGCGTCTTGCAGTCCCAGATGCTGTTGAAAATTTCGCCCACCGCGATCGGCGTGGTGGTGTGGTGGCGTATCCACTGGAAGGCGTCCTGGTTTTCAGCGGGCGTCGGGTCTTCCATCCAGAACAGGCGCATGGGCTCCAGCGCCTTGCCCAGCTGACCCGCTTCGATGGGCGTCAAGCGGTGGTGCACGTCGTGCAGCAAATGGATGTCGGGGCCCACGGCTTCGCGCACGGCTTCGAACAGGCCTGGTGTGTGGCGCAAATACTTTTCGGTGCTCCAGTCGTGCTCGCTGGGCAAGTTGCCGTCGGCGGGTTCGTACAGGCGGTTTGTGCCACTCACACCATAGACCTTGTTCAGACCGGGCACGCCGCTTTGGGCACGGATGGCCAAGTAGCCTTCTTCTTGGTGGCGCAAAACTTCGTCCACCGTCTCGGCCGTGTCGCGGCCGTTGGCGTGGCCGTAAACCATCACGCCGGTGCGGCTGCGCCCGCCCAGCAGTTGGTAGAGCGGCATGTTCGCCATCTTGGCTTTGATGTCCCACAGGGCGGTGTCCACCGCAGCAATCGCGCTCATGGTCACCGGCCCGCGCCGCCAGTAAGCGCCTTTGTAGAGGTATTGCCAGATGTCTTCGATTTGCTGCGGGTCGCGCCGATCAGGCAGGGGATGACGTGGTCTTGGAGGTAGCTGACGACGGCCAGCTCGCGGCCGTTGAGCGTGGCGTCGCCCACGCCGTACACGCCCTGGTCGGTCTCGATCTTCAGGGTGACGAAGTTGCGGCCGGGGCAACAAACGATGACGCGTGCGGAGGTGATTTTCATGGCTCAGGCCTCGATCAGTTGTTGGACGGCCTGGTCCACGCCGTGCTGCAAGATGTGTTGGTGCCAGTGGGTGACGCGGTCGGTCCATGCAGCGTGTTGGGGCAGGGTGCTGCCCCACAGGTCTTCCCGGGCCAGCAGGGCGCGCACGCAGGCTTCGGGCTCAGCACGCTGGGCAGCGCCCAGAGCCATCAGGCTGCCTGCTTGCGGGTCGTTCAGGGCATAGGCTTGGCCGCTTTCGTCCACAGCCAGCGTGTACCGCACAAACACGGCCGCGGCCAGCGCGTGGTGTTCAAACGAAGCGCCTTGCGCGATCTGCCCCAGCACCGAGGGCGGCCAACGCTGCGGAATTTTTTGTGAGC
>JACDQO010000047.1 GCA_015657605.1 Limnohabitans sp.
ACGCCTTGGTCAAATGGGTCAGCGCCGACCTGTCTACACCGCAACTGATTTTTGTGCGTGGCGTGATGACCACGACCTTGCTGCTGGCGCTGGCTGGGTGGATGGGCCAGCTGCAGCTTTGGCGCACCACGTTGACGCGTTCGGTGCCAGCCCGCGCTGTGCTCGACAGCCTGGCGTCCTTCACTTACCTCACGGCGGTGTTTCACATCCCTTTGGGCAACGCCACGGCCATCAATTTGGCGGGCCCGCTGTTTTTGACCCTGATGGCGGTGTTCTTTTTGCACGAGCGGGTCACACCGGGCCGCTGGGCGTTGATCTTGCTGGGCTTTGCGGGCGTGTTGCTGGTGGTGCAGCCGCGCATGGGCGACTTCAACGCCTATGCCTTGCTGTGCTTGTTTGCGGCGGTGCTGCACGCGGGGCGCGACTTTCTGACGCGCTTGGTGCCCGCTCATGTGCCTTCGCTCTTGATCACCTTGTCGACGGCGATCATGGTCACTGTGTTGGCGGGTGTGTGGAGCCTTTTTGAGCCCTGGAAGCCGATGGCCACACAGCACCTGTGGCAGCTGTTTGGCGCGTCGCTGTGTCTGGCTGCGGGTTACCACTTGCTCACGCTCAGCATGCGTTTGGGCGACATGAGCGTGATCGGGCCGTTCCGTTACAGCGGCCTGTTGGTGGCCTTGGTGCTGGGTTACCTGATGTGGGGCGATGTGCCCAACACGCTGGCTTGGTGTGGCATTGCGCTGGTGGTGGCGGCCGGGCTGGGCTTGCTCCAGTCTGAGCGCATGCGCAAACAGGCCGCGGGTGGCCTGTAGGTCGGCGGTTTCAGCCCCGCCATCAAGACTTCACTGGCAGGCCTTGTCCAGCGCCTGGTCGATGTCCCACAAGATGTCGTCCAGATTTTCCAGGCCCACCGAAATGCGCACCATGTCGGGCGGCACCCCCGCAGCCAGTTGTTGCGCTTCGTCGAGCTGGCGGTGCGTGGTGCTGGCCGGGTGGCTGATCAGGGTTCGGGTGTCGCCGATGTTGACCAAGTGGCTCATGAACTGGGCCGACTCGATGAAGGTCACGCCTTGATCCAAACCGCCTTTCACACCAAACGACAGCAGGCCAGAAGCGCCACGCATCTGGCGTTGCATCAGGGCGTGCTGCGGGTGGTCGGGCAGGCCGGGGTAGTTGACCCAAGCCACACGCGGGTCGGCTTGCAAAAATTTGGCCACGCCCAAAGCGTTGTCGCAGTGCTTTTGCATGCGCAGCGGCAAGGTCTCGACCCCTTGCAAAATCTGCCAGGCGCTCATGGGGCTGAGCGATGCGCCAAACACGCGCAGGCTTTCCATGCGGCAGCGCATGGTGAAGCCAAAGTCGCCAAAGGTCTCGTAAAACTTCACGCCGTGGTAGCCCTTGGAAGGCTCGGTCATGCCCGGAAACTTGCCGTTGTCCCAAGGGAATTTGCCGCCTTCCACCACCACACCACCCAAGGTGGTGCCGTGACCCGCCAGGTATTTGGTGGCCGAATGCACCACGATGTCGGCGCCCAATGCAATCGGGTTGCACAGCAGCGGGCTGGGCACGGTGTTGTCAATGATCAGCGGCACGCCGTGGGCGTGGGCCACCTCGGCCACGGCCGCGATGTCCAGCACCACCATGCTCGGGTTGCCCAGACTTTCGGCGTACACCGCACGCGTGTTGGGGCGCATGGCGGCGGCAAAAGCCTCGGGCTTGGTCGCGTCCACAAAGGTGGTCTCGATGCCGAACTTGGCCAGGCTCACGGCCAGCATGGTCACCGAGCCGCCATACAAAGCCCCGGCCGCCACCACATGGTCGCCAGACTGCAAGATGGTCATCAGCGCCATGGTTTCGGCCGCCATACCCGAGGCACTGGCCACGGCAGCACGCCCGCCTTCGAGTGCGGCCACACGCTCTTCGAGCACCGCCACCGTGGGGTTGCTCAGGCGCGAATACACATTGCCAAAGGTCTGCAGGTTAAAGAGCGAGGCCGCGTGCTCGGCGCTGTCGAACACAAAACTGCTGGTTTGGTAAATGGGCAAGGCGCGTGCGCCGGTGGCCGCATCGGGAATCTGCCCGGCGTGGATGGCCAGGGTCTCGGGGTGGAATTGGCGGTCGGTCATGGTCTTTTTATACCAGTCGCCGCGCCGAGATGACGCCGGTGTTCACACCCACCCAGTTCAGGCCCCCAAACAGCCGGGCATGTTCGATCTTGACGCAGCGGTTGCTCACCGAATCCATGCCCGCCTGCCGGGCCAGGGCGTCGGCCTCGGGGTTGGCCACACCCAGTTGCTGCCACAGGCACTTCGCACCGATTTGCACTGCTTGCTGGGCTATCGGCAGCACGTCTTCGCTGCGGCGAAACACATCGACCATGTCCACCTTGAACGGGATATCACTCAGGCTGGCATAGCAAGCTTCACCGAGGATCTCGCCGCTCGCATAGCGCGGGTTGACCGGCACGATCTTGAAGCCATGCGACTGCATGTATTTGGCCGCGAAATAGCTGGGCCGGTGCCACTCGGCCGACAGGCCCACCACGGCGATGGTGTGGCAACTTTTGAGGATGCGCCGCAGTGCGTGCAAATCGTTGTGCATCAAAGTCCTTCTTTCTGTTCAATACTGCGCCAAGCCGCTGCGCTTCATCTGGTGTGAGGCCCAGGTGGCGCACAGCGACAGCACGCCGCACACGGCCATCACGCCCAAATAATGCCCGCTCCCGTCAAAGGCCGCCCCGGCCAGAACGGGCCCGAGCAAATTGCCAACAGCCGCGCCGCTGTAGAGCGTGCCCACCACGCTGGCGACCGATTTGCCGCCAAAGTAATCCATGCAAATGGCGGGCAGCAGCGACACGATGCTGCCGTAACTCAGGCCAAACCACAGGGCAAAGAAAGCCAGCAGCGCATGGCCACCGGCCAAAGCCCACAGCACATACGCCGCGCCCATGGACAGCTGCATCAGCACCAGAGTTTGCGCCCGGCCCAGCCGATCGGCCACCAGACCAATGGCAAAGCGCCCGACCAGGCTGCCCACGCCAATCAAACCCACCAGGCCCACGGCCAGCGCTTCGCTCAGGCCCAAATCGCGGGCCGAAGCCGACACGTGGGCGAACGGGATGAACATCACCGGCGATGCCAGGACGGTGGCCAGGTACAGCCAGCGGAAGGTGGGGCTGCGCAAGGTCTCGCGCAAGCTCAGGCCCGTGGCCGAGCCGCCTGCACCTGGGCCACCTGAAGCGGTTGCCGGTGCTGCAGGGGCGCGGCGCAACAAGCCCGCTGCCAACAAGCCCAGCACCAAGACCGCCCAAGGCCAGCCAGCTGCATGGCGTCGCGCCAA
>JACDQO010000048.1 GCA_015657605.1 Limnohabitans sp.
GATGCTGCCCAGGTGGTCGGCGGTCATGTAGTCCACCGTGTGCGGGCCCAGCAGGCGCACACCATCCAATTCGCCCCGGTTGCGCAGACATTGCAAAAAGCGGGTGTAGTCCATGGCGGTGGACATGAGGCCGCCGCCACCGCCTTCCATGGCGGGCACATCGCGGGGTTCGAGCACTTTCATGGGCACGCCACCGTCGGGGTCGTGCGCAAAAGGCTCGGCGATGCGGTGCTGCTGCGCAGGCGGCACGGCAAAGCCGGTGTCCACCATGCCCAGCGGGCCAAAGATTTCGGCTTGCAAGAAAGCGCCCAGGCCTTGGCCGCTGACCACCTCGACCAAGCGGCCCAGCACATCGGTGGCGCGGCTGTAGGCCCACACGCTGCCGGGCTGGAACTGCAGCGGCATGGCCGCCAGCGTTTGCGAGAACTCGGCGTTGGTGCGCTCACGCGAGGCAATCTTCACTTGGCCGTACTGCTGCTGCACGGGCGAGGTGCCCAGAAATTCATAGGTCAACCCGGCCGTGTGGC
Organism: Limnohabitans sp.; assembly: GCA_015657605.1. GTDB lineage: Bacteria > Pseudomonadota > Gammaproteobacteria > Burkholderiales > Burkholderiaceae_C > Limnohabitans_A. The sequence goes on from JACDQO010000048.1 coordinate 528, forward strand.
GCAGCAGGTCTTGCACCGTGGCCTCTTGCTTGACGGGCTCCAGGCCCTGGGCCGTGGCCACCTGTTGCTTGGCGTATTCGGGCAACCAGCGGCTGACCGGGTCGCTCAAGAGCAACTGCCCGCGCTCGACCAGCATCATCACTGCCACCGACACGACCGGCTTGGTCATGGAATAGATGCGGAAGATGCTGTCGGTTGTCATGGGCGTCCCCGTGGCCGGGTCTTGCTGGCCCACGGCCTCCAGCAGGCCGATCTGCCCGCGCCGGGCGATCATGGCCACGGCACCGGGCAACCTGCCGCTGGCCACTTCTCGGCGCAGCACGTCCATCAGGCGTTGTGTACGATCGGGGCAAAGCCCTACGTCGGCGGGTCGGGCGTGGGGCAAAGCGGGGTGAGTGGTCATCGGGTGCTCCTGAAGAAGGATGTTTTGTACACCAGCCTTGTGGCATGGGGTATCACCTGCAGCGCAGCGGTCGCTTTGGCTTGTCGCCCATGCGTCAAAGCCCATAACCCTCGCGCTGTGCGAGCCTTGCTAGACTGAATTCATGCGCATTTCAGAACTCTCTGCCAAGACCCAGGTGTCGGTGCACCGCTTGCGACGGTACGAGGCTGACGGCCTCATTGACAGTCAGCGATTGCCCAATGGCTACCGCGAGTACGACGAGAAAACCGTGAAGCACGTCATCTTCATCGCCATGTCTCGCGAGATGGGTTTCTCGCTGCCCTTCATTGCCGAGTATTTGCCGCGCTTCAAAGCGGGCAAGTTGTCAGCGCAAGACATGATCGACGCCATCCTGGCGCGAGTGGCCGAGATCGATCAGCTCATGAGCGAGCAACAAGCACTTCGTCAAAAACTGATGGACCACATCGGGTGGTTCAAAAACCAAGCCAGGAGAAAACCATGAGCCCCATTGAGATGCTGAAAAAAGTCAATGCCATGGCCGAGTTCAACCGCTGGTGCGGCATTGAGGTGACGGTGGCCGAACCCGGCTTTGTGGAAATCCAGATGCCCTGGCGCCCTGAGGTTGGTCAGTATTCAGGCTTTCTGCATGCGGGCCTGATCGGCACCCTCATCGACACCGCCTGCGGCTTTGCAGCCGGGACTGTGGCGGGACCGAACTTGTTGGCCGCCAACTTTTCCGTCAATTGTCTGCGGCCTGCGGTAGGCCAAAAGTTCATTGCGCGGGCTCGGGTGATCAAGTCCGGCAAAGCGCAGGTGTTCACCAGCTGCGATTTGTTTGCGGTGGATGCAGAAGGCGAAAAGCTGGTGGCGAACGGTCAAACTTTGCTGACGGTGGTCGCCGCTTAACCGGCGCAGCGCGGCGAATGGCCCTCAAGCTGCAGGTGCTGCAAACCGCTCGCGCAAATAGGCCACGATCGCGTCCGAGTCCTGCAGCCACCGGGTCTGGCCATTGGTTTCGGTGATCTTCAGACACGGCACCTTGGTCGCGCCACTGCCTTGCACCAAAGCATCGCGGTTGGCGGTGTGGTGTTGGGCGTCCCGCTTTTCAATCGGCAACGACAAGCGGCGCATTTCTTGGCGCACCTTGATGCAAAACGGACAGGTGCTGAACTGGTAGAGCGCCAGGCTTTGGCACTGTTGGTCGACCGCCGCTTGTGCGGCGGGTGCGCGTTGCACACCAGTCGGTTGGGTCAGGCGCTCTTTGAGCAGCATGACGGGGCCGAGCACCAAGCGCAGGGTTCGGAAAAAGGCACGGATCACGGTTTTCATAAAGGTTTCAACAGTTCAAAAGTGGGTGGAAGGAAGAGCAGGCAACGCCGTCACAACAATCGCGCCAAATAGTGGCCGGTGAAGCTCGCCTTGTTTTTGGCCAGTTGCTCGGGCGTGCCTTCGCCCAATACGGTGCCGCCGCCCGCGCCGCCTTCGGGGCCCATGTCGATCAGCCAGTCCGCGGTTTTGATCACATCGAGGTTGTGCTCGATGATGACGATGGTGTTGCCCGCGTCGCGCAGTTGGTGCAGCACTTTGAGCAGCAAGTCGATGTCGGCAAAGTGCAGGCCGGTGGTGGGTTCGTCCAAGATGTAGAGCGTGCGACCGGTGTCGCGTTTGGACAGTTCCAGCGCGAGCTTGACGCGCTGCGCCTCGCCGCCCGAGAGCGTGGTCGCGCTTTGGCCCAGGCGGATGTAAGTCAGGCCCACATCCAGCAGGGTTTGCAGCTTGCGTGCAATGTTGGGCACGGCGTTGAAGAACTGGTGCGCGGCTTCCACCGTCATGTTCAAAATCTGCGCGATGTTTTGGCCCTTGTATTGGACTTCCAACGTTTCGCGGTTGTAGCGCATGCCGTGGCACACATCGCAGGGCACGTACACGTCGGGCAAGAAGTGCATCTCCACTTTCACCATGCCGTCGCCCTGGCAGGCTTCACAGCGGCCCCCACCCGACGATGCACTCACATTGAAACTGAAACGCCCCGGCCCGTAACCGCGCTCGCGTGCAGCAGGCACTTCGGCCATCAGCTCGCGGATGTGGGTGAACAGGCCCGTGTAGGTGGCCGGGTTGCTGCGCGGGGTGCGGCCAATGGGCGACTGGTCGACGTTGATGACCTTGTCGAAATGCTCCAAGCCTTTGATCTCTTCGTGGGCTGCTGCTTCGTCATGCGCACGGTGGATTTGGTGCGCGGCGGCGGTGTAGAGCGTGTCGTTGACCAGGGTGGATTTGCCAGAACCCGACACCCCGGTCACGCAAGTGAGCAGCCCCACGGGGAATTTCACGTTCACGCTTTTCAGGTTGTTGCCCGATGCCCCGACGATTTCGATGAAGTCTTTGCCCGGTTTGTGGCGTTTGGGGATCTCGATCTTTTTGCGGCCTGACATGTATTGGCCGGTGACCGAATCGGGTGCGGCCAAGATGTCGGCACAAGTGCCTTGCGCCATCACGCGCCCACCGTGCACGCCCGCGCCTGGCCCCATGTCGATCACATGGTCCGCCACGCGGATCATGTCTTCGTCGTGCTCAACCACCAGCACACTGTTGCCGATGTCGCGCAGGTGTTGCAGGGTGCCGATCAGGCGGTCGTTGTCGCGCTGGTGC
>JACDQO010000049.1 GCA_015657605.1 Limnohabitans sp.
AGGATCGGCCAGGAAGTACTGGCCGTACTTATTTCAAACCATCAGCCGCATGCTCAAGCCCGGCGGCCGGGCCTGCGTGCAGAGCATCACGATCGACGACCGCTTTTTTGAGCGCTATTTGCAATCGACCGACTTCATCCAGCAGTACATCTTTCCAGGAGGCTGTTTGCCCAGCCCGAGCGAGTTCCGCAAGCAAGCGCAAGCGGCGGGGCTGCAGGTGGTGGATGAGCTCAACTTCGGTCCCGATTACGCCGAGACCCTGCGCCGCTGGCGCGAGAGCTTCATGTCCCAACTGGACACCGTGCGCACATTGAAATTTGACGACCGATTCATCCGTTTGTGGTCCTTTTATTTGGCCTATTGCGAAGCCGCGTTCGACGAGGCCAACATCGACGTGATGCAGTTCACCTTGGCCAAACCCGGCTAAAACCCATGCACACCTCACTGACAACCCGCGCCATGTCCTGGATGCTTCTGCAATGCAGGAGGTACGGTTTTGTTCTGCTCTTGTGGGGTGGACTGTTGGGTGCATCTCAAGCGCAAAGCACCAGCGTGGCCAGCCCCAACGCCACCTTCAGCCGCCCCGAAGTGGCGGGCTTGGGCGGGGTGGTGCCCACCGCACCGGTGCGTCTGCGGGTTTGGGGGTTTGAGGTGTACGACGCCCGGCTGTGGACGCCCGGGGCTTTCGTTACAGCCAGGCCATGCAGCAATCTTTCGCCCTGGAGCTGCAATACCTGCGCAAGCTGGAAGGCTCGGCCATTGCCAGCCGCTCGATTGACGAGATGCGGCGCGTGGGCAGCTTCACCGATGCCCAAGCACAAGCGTGGCTGGCGGCCATGCGCGAGGTGTTTCCCAACGTCAGCACCGGAGATCGCATCACAGGCGTCAATCTGCCGGGTGAAGGGGCCGAATTTTGGGTCAACGGCCAACGCGTTGGCATCATCAAAGACGTGAATTTCGCGCGCTTGTTTTTTGGCATCTGGCTGGATGAACGCACCTCTGAGCCCAAGATGCGTGCACAACTGTTGCAAGGCCTGCAACCATGAATGACATGGCCCCGGTGACCCCAGCGCTGTGCAGCGCAAGACCTCGGCCGCCTATGGCTTGCTGGGCTTGCCTTTGGCGTTTGTGGCTTTGCCGGTTTATGTGCATTTGCCCAACCTCTATGCCCAGCAGTACGGCGTGCCTCTGGCGGCACTGGGCGCGGTGCTCTTGCTCAGCCGCAGCATCGATGCGGTGGTGGACCCTTGGCTAGGCCGCTTTGGCGACCGTTTGTACCGCCACTCTTGGCAAGCAGTTTGGATGGCGGCCATGCTGCTGGCCACGGTGGTTGCGCTGGGCTTTGCCGCGCTGTTTTTCCCGCCGGCTGCGTCTTTGTCGCCTGCAGGCTTGTTGTGGTGGGTGGGCTGCGCCTTGACGCTCAGCCACCTGGCCTACAGCGGCCTGGGCATCTTGCACCAAGCTTGGGCGGCACGCCAAGGGGGCGGCGGTATTGCACAAAGCCGCTGGGTGGCTTGGCGCGAAGGTTTTGCTTTGGTGGGCGTGTTGCTGGCGTCAGCGCTTCCCGCGATTTGGGGCTGGGAGCTGACCACCGCATTGCTGGTGGTGATGCTGGCGCTGGGTTTGATCACTTGGCAGCGCACCGCCCAAAACGCTGCGCCAGCGATTGCCTCGGCGGCAACTGGCCATGAAGCCAGCAGCCTTTGGCAGCCATGGAAGCACGCCGGTTTTCGGCGTCTGTTGCTGGTGTTCATGCTCAATGGGCTGGCCAGCGCCGTGCCCGCCACGTTGGTGCTGTTTTTTGTGCAAGACCTGTTGCAAGCGCCCAAGGCCATGGAGCCGCTGTTTTTGGGTCTGTACTTTGCAGCCGGCGCCCTGTCGTTTCCGCTGTGGCTCCAAGTGATCGACCGCATCGGACTGCTGCGCACCTGGGCCACGGGCATGACTTTGTCGGTGCTGGCTTTTGTGAGTGTCATCACGCTGGGCGCGGGTGACACCACCGGGTTTTTGGTGGTGTGTGCCTTGTCGGGCATGGCACTGGGCGCGGACCTGACGGTGCCCGGGGCTTTGCTCAACCAGCTGATTGACCGCTGTGGCGAGCGCGGCCGCACAGACGGCGCTTTCATGGGCTGGTGGAATCTGGCCACCAAGCTCAATTTGGCTTTGGCCGCAGGGCTGTCGCTGCCATTGCTGGGCCTGTGGGGCTATGCGCCAGGCCAGCAAGATGCCGATGCCGTGTTGGCGCTGGGCCTGGCTTATGGCTTGCTGCCTTGTGTGCTCAAGTTGTTGGCCGGCTTGGCTTTGTACCTCAGCCTGATGCGCCAGCCAGATTTGATTTTGGGGCCCGCAAAGGCCCACCCTTCGGCATGAGCCGCTTTGAATGTAGACAACGGGAGTTCTCCATGCGCCATCCAAACGCCATGATCCACCGCCGCACAGCTTTGACTCGCCTGGGCGCTTTGTCCGTGGTGGCAAGCACGCCCTTTTTGGCCAGCTGCGCCGGGCCCCAAGTGCAAACCTACGCCCAGGAAAAACCCGTCTTGGATTTGCGCACTTATTTCACCGGCACCATTGACGCTTGGGGTGTGTTCACCGACCGCAGTGGCCAGGTGGTCAAGCGCTTCACCGTGGTCATGGACTGCAGCTGGAATGGCGACGAAGGCGTGCTGGACGAAGCCTTTGTGTACTCAGACGGCACGACGCAGCGCCGCATCTGGAAGCTCAAAGCCGGGCCCAACGGCACCTACACGGGACGCGCCGACGATGTGGTGGGCGAGGCCCGGGGCCAAGTCAGTGGCAACGCGTTCCGCTGGGGCTATACCTTGGCATTGCCCGTCGATGGTCGGGTGTGGAACGTCGATTTTGACGACTGGATGTTCTTGATGGACGACCGCGTCATGCTCAACAAAGCGACCATGAGCAAATGGGGCGTGAAGCTGGGCGAGGTCACTTTGTCGTTCACGCGGCGCACGCCTTTGGCGGCCAAGCCGGGTTGATGCGCATGAACCCCAACCCTCCAAAGCAGGACTGAACGCCATGGGCGCGGTGCTGACGAACGCCTCGCTGCAGGCCGATATGGCCACACCCAAAGTCGGACCGCAAACCACGGGTGTCGCGCCATCGAGCACCCAACCCACGCCGCGCAGCTGGCTGCAACTGAACACCCCCATGACCGATTGGCAAGGCCGCCGCGTCTGGTTGGTGGGGGCCTCCACCGGCATTGGTCTGGCTTGTGCCCAAGCACTGCGCACGGCGGGTGCGCACGTGATCGTCTCGGCACGCAACCCACAAGGTGTGCTGGACTGGGCCGCCCAAGATGCGCATGTGCAGTGGCTTGCGCTCGATGTCAGCGATCCAGAACAAGTGCAAGCCACCGCGAAAGCCCTGCAAGCCGAAGGACCGCTGGACTTGGTGGTCTATGCCGCAGGCTATTACCGCGCCCAACGCGCCACAGCCCTCGATCTGGACGACTTGTTGCAACACGACAAGGTCAACTACCAAGGCGCTTTGCAAGTCCTCAGTGCGGTGCTGCCCGGCATGCTGACACGCCAAAGCGGTCACATCAGTTTGCTCAGCAGTGTGGCCGGATGGCGCGGACTGCCCAACGGTTTGGCCTATGGCCCCACCAAAGCAGCACTCACGCATTTGGCCGAGACCCTGTACATGGACTTGCAAGACCAAGGCATTGGCGTGAGCGTCGTCAACCCGGGCTTTGTGGCCACGCCACTCACGGCGCAAAACCAATTCACCATGCCGGCCTTGATCAGCCCAGAGCAAGCAGCCCAAGACATGCTCAAGGGCTGGGCCCAAGGACAGTTCGACATCCACTTTCCCAAACGCTTCACGCTGTGGCTCAAGTTGTTGCGCTTGCTGCCCTACCGTTTGTACTTTCCGCTGGTGCGCAAGTTCACTGGGCTGTGAATCCGAATTGAAAGCCAACCATGGACACCCGACAAGCCACACAAAACCTGGCCGCATTTTTTGAAACGCTGACCCCGCAAAGCATCTCGCGCTTGGGTGAGATTTACGCCCCCGAGGCCAGCTTCAAAGACCCGTTCAACGAAGTTCAGGGCTTGCCCGCCATCAAGGGTATTTTTCGGCACATGTACGTGGCGCTGGACAAGCCCCACTTTGTCGTCACGCACCAGGTGGTGGATGGGGATCAGGCCTTTTTGACGTGGGAGTTTCGCTTTCACTTCAAACGCTTTGACACGCACACCCTGCAAGCCGTTCGGGGCGCCAGCCACGTGGTGTTCAACGCGCAAGGCTTGGTCACCATGCACCGCGACTACTGGGATGCCGCCGAAGAGCTGTACGAAAAACTCCCGGTGGTAGGTGGCCTGATGCGCTGGCTCAAAAAACGCGCGAACACCTGATGCCACTGGCCGAAGGCCAGTGGCATCAGAATTCAAAGCAACCATGCCTGCCACCAGCTTCGGATGCACTGCCGCTCAACAGATCAGATTTGTCTCCTGTGCATCCAGTGCGATTTAAATTGAACCCACTCAAAAAGTTGAAGGGGCCGTAGCTCAAGCTTTATTCCAACTTGATGCCTGCTTCTTTGACGACTTTGCCCCACTTGTCCATTTCAGAGACCATGAGTTGGGACATCGCAGCAGGGGTGGACAAGCTGACTTCAACGCCCGCATCAAACATGGCTTTTTGGGTTTCTG
>JACDQO010000050.1 GCA_015657605.1 Limnohabitans sp.
CGCGAGCCATAAATGATGGCCGACAAAATGTCGCGGCCTTGGTCATCGGTACCCAGCAAAAACTTCGTGCTGCCGCCCTCCATCCATGCAGGCGGCAGGCGGGCATCGCTCAGCTCCAGCGTGGCCAGGTCAAACGGGTTGGTGGGGGACACCCAGCCCGCAAAGGCCGCACAAAAAAGGAACAGCACGGCGATGGCCGCTGCCACCATCGCCGTGGGCGATTGGCGGAAGCTGTAACCGACGTCGCTGTTCAGCCAGCGCTTCAAAACATTCATGGCTTACTTGACGGTGATGGATTTGAAAGGCATGAAGTTGTCACCACGCTGGGTCAAGCTGACCTTTTTGTTGATGCCCCAAGCCAAGGCTTGTTGGTGCAATGGCAAGTGGCCGATGTCGGCACTGTGCAGTTCAAAGGCCTCGCGGATCATGGCGTTGCGTTTGGTTTGGTCGTTCTCGCTTTGCACCTTGATCATCAATTCATCGACCTTGGGGTTGCAGTAAGAGCCCAGGTTGAACTGGCCAGCGCCCTTGTCGTCGGGGCAACGCATCAAGGCATTCAGTGCGTTGTGGGCGTCATAGGTGCTGGGAGTCCAGCCCAGCAAATAGAAGCTGGTGTCACGGCGCAAAATTTTGGGGAAGTAGGTGCCCTTGGTCTCGGCCTTCAGGTTGACCTTGATGTTCACCCTGGCCAAATTGGCGGCCACGGCTTCGCAGATCTGACCGTCGTTCACATAGCGGTCGTTCGGGCAGTTCATGTCGATGGAGAAGCCTGTGGGGTAGCCCGCATCGGCCAACAGCTTTTTGGAGGCTTCGATGTCAAAGGGCAGGCGCTTGTTCGAATCGGGGTTGAAACCATTGATGCCGGGGCCGACCATCAGGGCGGTCGGGTTGGAGGCACCCCGCATCACCGTGCGCTTGATGCCTTCGATGTCAATCGCTTGGTAAAAAGCCTGGCGCACGCGTTTGTCTTTGAAGGGGTTTTTGCCCTTCACACTCGAATACAGCAACTCGTCGCGCCGCTGGTCCATGCCCAAAAAGATGGTGCGCAGCTCGGGCGCCACCATGGCGCTGGTATTGGGGCTGGAGTTGATGCGCGGCACGTCTTGAACGGGGACGGGCTCCATCACGTCAATCTCGCCGGACAGCAAAGCCGCCACGCGGGTGGGGTCGTTGGCAATGACCGAGAAGATGACTTCGTCCACGTTGCCTTCGATCTTGCCCCAGTAGTTGCCGTTGCGCACAAAGGTGGTGCGGATGTTGGGTTGGCGTTCACGCAGGCGATAAGGGCCTGTGCCGTTGGCGCGGAAAGACGCGGCGTTTTCAATGCCCCTGCGGCGGTCCACCGGGCGTGTGGCCTGGTTGTCCTCGCACCACTTCTTGCTCATGATGAACACGGTGGACAAGACATTGGGAAGGATGGGAAAGGGAGATTTGGTTTCGATTTCAATGGTGTGGCTGTTGATTTTGCGCACTTCTTTGATGTCGTTGGTGTTGCTGCGCATGTCAGAGCCTTCACCGGCTGCACGTGCCAAAGAGAACACCACGTCGTCGGCGGTGAATGGCGTGTCGTCATGAAAACGCACGTTCTTGCGCAACTCAAAGCGCCAGACGGTGGGCGATGTCTGCTTCCAGGACGTGGCCAGGGCGGGTTCAAATTTCAGGTCCTTGCTCACGCCCACCAGCGATTCGTAAACGTTGTTGGTCACGCTCAGTTGCAGCGATTCATTCAAAGAGTGCGGATCCATCGACAAAGCATCGCCTTGGTTGGCAATGCGCACGGTGGCCGCATGCGCAGCACCCAGCGACAGGGCTGAGACGACGGTGGCGGCCAATAAGCCACGGGACAGTTTGGACATGCGCATGGGATTCTCCTGGGGTTGAAAGTGAAAACCGATCAGGCGGCGGCCTGGGGCTGAAGGGGCAAGGCTTGCTCGACCAAACTGGCGTGCAAAGCTGCGCCCAGTGGCAAAATCTCGTCGTTGAAGTCGTATCGGCTGTTGTGCAGCGGGTGCGGGCCGGGGCCGTGCGGCAGGCCTTGGCCGATGCGGATGTACGCACCGGGTTTGGCCTGCAACATGAAAG
>JACDQO010000006.1 GCA_015657605.1 Limnohabitans sp.
CCGGGTCGGCCCGCAGGCATAACCCATCAGCATGCACTGCACGCCAAACAGCGCCGAGTTGTCCTCGCCGCACATGCCCAGCCCCAAGCCTGCGCGGTGCTCGGCCGATAAGCCCCAGCGGATGCCCGAGCCCGCCATCCAGCGTGTCAGTGTGGGCAAGCCGGCTTCGCTCAAGCCAAAGCGGGCAGCGAGTGCAGGCACTTCGAGCAGCTCGACCAGCTCGCTCATGCGGCTGCGCTGCTGCGGCAAGGCCAGCAGCCATTCCACCGCATGAATCAGTGGGCTGATGGCCTGCGCGCCCAAGTCGGCAATGTCGAACGGGATGAAGCGCGCATCTGAGCGCTTGTACTGGCCAAACACGGCGCGGATCGCCGGGGCCATGGTTTCGATGTCGGGCACCATGACCACCACGTCGCGCGGCGACAAAGGCTGATCGCCCGGCGGCGTGTGGAACCACTGCAGCAGTTGGTCGTGCAGCACCTCGAGCTCGCGCACCGGGCTGTGGGCGATTTTGAAAACAAGCGATTCATCGCCTTGGGCCCATGGCTCCACAGAGGCGCCACCGCTGGAAGGTTCTAGGTCACGGATGCGCCGCTGTAACTGCGCCAGCAAGCGCGTGCCGTCTTCGCCGGGCACGTCGTCAAAAAAGTCCAGGCGCGGCCACTGCGTGAGTTGCTGGGCCGCTTGCAGGTCGTCAAAAGCGTCGAGCTGACGGATGAAGTCGCGCCCCTGCCGCCCCCAAGCCGCCAGCAGCGTGGGCGCGTGCAGATGCATCTGCGCCAGCGGCAAATCGGCCAAAGTCTTGTCCCGATACGTGTGGCGGCGGCGCTCGGCCTGCAGCCATTCACGCCCGTCGATGATGTCGCCCCAGTGGTACTGGCATGGGTTGGGTACGGCCAGCATCACCTGGCTGTGCTTGGCCAGCGCCGCCAGCATCTCCAGCAGCTGCCCCGGCATATGGCTCATGCCAAACACCGACACGCGCCGCGCCACGGCGCTGGCCAGGGGCTGGCCCGACTGCAAATGCGCCAGCGCCCGCGCATGCAAGGCCGGTCGCGTGGCCTGGCGCTGGCTGTCATCCAAGGTGGCCAACACGCGCCGCCACAACTCGGCCTGCCAGAGTTGGTCTTCGGCCAATTCTTCCGAACCCGCAGCCTTGCGCAACACATCCCGCCCGGCGGCCCAGTCTTGCAGCCAATCGGGGCGGTAAATTTGGTACTGGTCAAACAAGTCCGCCAAGCGGCTGGCCAGTTGCAGCAGGCGGTCGGGCTCATCGCCTCTCAAAAAACCCGCCACGGGTTGGAACACGGGATCATTCAAGCACGTGGGCAGCAAAGCCATCAGCCGCCAGGTCATGGGCAGTTTGTCCAGCGGCGATTCGGGCGGCACATTCTGCGGGCCCAGCACCTGCCGGTAGGTGCGCCACAAAAAGCGCGAAGGCAGCTCTACCCGGGTGGCAGCGCACACCCCACCCTGCCGGGCCAATTCGATCTTGATCCACTCGGCCATGCCGTTGCTTTGCACCAGCACCACTTCGCTCTCCAACGGGTCCAGCGGGTGCGCACGCAACCAGCCCGTCAGGGTGTCGGCCAAAACCTCAGAGCGGTGGCTGTGCAGGGCAATGAAACCGGGAGAGATGGGGGAAACAGGCATGCGGCGAAGGAGGCTGACGAGGAAATAAAGGAACAAGAATAGCCGCAATCATGCCCCCCGCTAGGCTCATGGCAAGCGCCTTGCATTGCTCAATTTTTAAGCACTCGCCGTCACGCCAATCAGGATGCGGCTTGGCGCAGTTGTTCAAGGACTTATCCACACCTTTGGGCACTCGCTTTGGGGGCAACTGTGTGGGGTCATAACCCATGTGACTGCACACTTGGGTTTTCCCTAGCCTGCATGGTGTGCAGTGGGCCGCATGATTTGGGCAGACAAGCTCAACCCACGCCCTTCATGACCACCCCTTCTTCTGCATCCCCCGCCCAGCCGCCCATCTGCAGCACCATGATGCAGATGCCCTTGTCGCTGAACCACTTGCTCGAACGCGCGGGCACCTTGTTTGCCAGCAACGAGATCGTCTCGCGCCTGCCCGACAAATCGCTGCGCCGGCACAGCTATGGCGCGTTCTACCAACGCACCCGCCAGTTGGCGCAAGCCCTGCAAAACCTGGGCCTGCAAAAAGGCGAGCGCGTGGCCACGCTGTGCTGGAACCACCACGCGCACCTGGAGTGCTATTTCGGCATCCCGGCCGCGGGCGGCGTGATCCACACCCTCAACCTGCGCCTGTCGCCCGAGGAGATCGCTTGGATCGCCAATGACGCGCAAGACAAGGTGCTGATCATCGACGATGTGTTGCTGCCGCTGTACCAGCAGTTTGCACACCTGTACCGCTTTGAGCGCGTGATCGTGTTCCCGTTTTCCGGGGCGCCCGTGCCTGCGCCCTTCACCGACTACGAGCAGCTGCTGGCGGGCACCGACGCACAGGGCTTTCAATACGCCCCGCACGCCGAACACGACGCCGTGTCCATGTGCTACACCTCGGGCACCACGGGCCGGCCCAAGGGCGTGGTGTACTCGCACCGCTCCACCATCTTGCACACGCTGGTGGGCTGCTTGGGCGACTTTTGGGGCCTCAAGGGCAGTGACGTCATCTTGCCCGTGACTCCCATGTTCCATGCCAACAGCTGGGGCATCCCTTATGGCGCGGTGATGATGGGCGTGAAGCTCGTCTTCCCCGGCCCGCACCTGCACCCGGAAGACCTGCTGGACCTGATGACGTCCGAGCCCCCCACCTTGTCTCTGGGCGTGCCCACCATTTGGATGGGGCTGATCCAGGCTTTTGAGGCCGCGCAAACCACCCAGCCGGGCCGCTGGAAACTGCCCACTGGCATGCGCTCTTTGGTCGGCGGTGCGGCGGTGCCCGAGGCTTTGATTCGCGCCTTTGACCGGCACGGCATCTGGATTTTGCAAGGCTGGGGCATGACCGAAACCTCGCCTTTGTGCACCGTGTCTTACCCCAAGTCGGAGCTGAAAAACACCTCCATGGACGAGCGCTACCGCCGCGCTGCCATGGCGGGCGTGCCCGTGCCGCTGACCGAGTTGCGCATACGGGGTGAAGACGGGCAAGACGCCCCTTGGGACGGCAAGCACGTCGGTGAAATTCAGGTGCGCGGCCCCTTCATCACCGGCAGCTACC
>JACDQO010000051.1 GCA_015657605.1 Limnohabitans sp.
GCAGATTGCAGTGGCGCCAAGCCTTCAATGAACAAATCCGGGGGCCCGGACAATCGCCCACCAAGCTGCTCAACAATCGCCGAAAGTGTCAAGGACACAGTTAAAAATCAGGCAATGACGATCACTTGCCAACCGAGGCGTTGAGGGCCCTGATGACTTTGTCGGTGATGTCATGTTTGGGATGAATGTAGACGGCCTCCTGAAAAATCACATCGTATTTTTCAGATTCAGCCACCTGTTTAACAGCGCGATTGGCTCGCTCCACCACAATTTGCTGCTCCTCATTTTTTCGAGCATTCAAGTCTTCTTGGAACTCACGGCGCTTGCGCTGAAACTCACGGTCTTGATCCAGCAATTGTTTTTGACGTGCAGTACGCTGCGATTCAGCCAAGGTCGGGGCTTCGCGCTCAAATCGCTCGGAAGCAAGCTTCAAGCTGTTGCCGTTGTCCACCAATTCTTTTTCGCGACGTGAAAATTCTTGCTCCAACTTGGCCTGCGCTTGCTTGGCTGTGGCGGCTTCGCGAAAGATGCGCTCTGTGTTGACAAAACCCAGCTTGAGGTCTTGGGCCTGAACAGTGAAAGAGAACAAAGAAGCAGCGATGCAGCAAGCCAGCGCGATTTTGGGGTGAATCGAGTTCATTAGAAGGAAGTTCCAATTTGGAATTGCAGACGTTGAATTCTATCGCCTGTCTGCTTGACGATGGGCGTTGCATAAGAAAAGCGCAGCGGGCCATGGGCGAGATCCAGCTCAATCCCACACCAGCGGAAACGCTGAGTTTATCCAAAGACATGTCTTCGTTGGCGCCGAACGCACGACCCGCATCGGTGAAGCCAAACAGCCTCAAAGTTCTGTCATTGCCAGCACCGGGAAAGGGGGTGATGAACTCGGCGTTGAACACCAGTTTTTTAGGTCCACCAGGATAAAAAGAGGCAGAGTTACCCGATTGAGAAGGTGGGGGTCCAAGGGTATTTCTTTCAAAACCACGAACACTGCCCAAGCCACCCACATAATAGTTTTTGAACAACGGAAATTCTTTCCCGTTCAAGCCCTGCCCCAAGCCCACATCCGCATTGAACGCGAACGTGTATTTTTTAGTCAACGGGATGTACTGCTGGAACTGATAACTGGCACGGGCGTAGTGGGCATCGCCAGCCAAGCTCACATCAGAGTTGAACCTTTGTAAAGCGCCACGGGTGGGCACCAAGGCACTGTCTCGCCTGTCGCGGGCCCAACCCACGGTGATGGGTAGTGCGGTTTGCTTTTCAATATAGGGTCGCAATAAATCGGGCATTTGAATGCCAACCCCCTCCTTGACTTGGGTTTGCTCTGCATTCACGCCCAAAAATACCGTATCGGTTTCGGTCACAGGAACGCCAAAACGTGTCCCCACACCCGTGTTGATGATGCGGTAAGAATTGATGTTGCCAAAGAACGGCCGAGTGGTGCGGTGAAACAGGTCAAAGGTTCGGGAGATACCGTTCTGGGTGTAATAAGGGTTGGTGGTGCTGATCACCAGGTTTTGGTTGAAACGGCTGGTGTTGACCTCCACAGCCAAAAAGTTTCCAGATCCAAAAGCATTGTCTTGTCGAATGCCAAAATTCAAAGCCACTTTTTCGATGGATGAAAAACCTGCCCCCAGAGAAATACTCCCAGTTGGCTTTTCTGTCACTGTGAACAACAAATCAACCTGGTCTTGCGCACCCGGCACTTCCATGGTTTCCACATTCACGCTGGTGAAGTAACCCAAGCGGTCCACCCGATCGCGCGACAGACGGATTTTGTCGCCGTCGTACCAAGAGGACTCCAGTTGGCGAAACTCTCGGCGAATCACTTCATCACGCGTGCGGTCATTGCCCGCCACTTGAATGCGACGCACATAAGCGCGCCGAGACGGCTCGGCTTGCAAAACAAATTGAACGCGGTTGTTTTGGCGATCGATCACGGGCTTGGCCTCGACGCGCGCAAAAGCAAAGCCGAACTTGCCAAAATACTCGGTGAATGCCTTGGTCGTCTCGGCAACCATCTCGGCGTTGTAAGGCTTACCCACGGCGATCTTGATCAGGGCTTTGAACTCATCATCCCGATTCAGGTAATTGCCCTCGAGGCTCACCCCAGAGGTGACAAAGCGCTCACCCTCGGTGATGTTGATGGTGATCGATATCTCCTGTTTGTTAGGGGACATGGCCACTTGGGTGGAGTCGATGCGAAACTCCAAAAACCCACGCGACAAGTAGTAAGAACGCAAGGCCTCCAAATCGGCATTGAGCTTGGTGCGCGAATAACGGTCAGATTTGGTGTACCAACTCATCCAACCACCGGTATCCAAGTTGAATTGATCGCGCAAAGTTTGATCGGTGAAGGCCTTATTACCCACAATCTCAATTTGACCAATTTTGGCCGGACCGCCTTCGGTGATGGTGAATGTCAGGTTCACGCGGTTGCGGTCCACTGGCGTGGTGGTCGAGACGACCTCAGCCCCATACAAACTGCGGCTGATGTATTGACGTTTGAGCTCTTGCTCGGCCCTGTCAGCCAATGCTTTGTCAAATGGCCGCCCCTCCGCCAAGCCAATGTCTCTCAGTGCCTTGATGAGAACGTCCTTGTCAAACTCCTTGAGGCCCACAAACTCAACCAAAGCCACCGAGGGGCGCTCTTCTACCACCACCACCAACACATCGCCTTGGGTCTCCAATCGCACATCCTTGAAGAGACCCAGTGCAAACAGTGCCCGAATCGCTGCCGCGCCCGTATCGGTGGTGTAGCGATCACCCACCCTGACGGGCAGTGATGCAAAAACCGTTCCGGGCTCGATCCGCTGAAGGCCCTCCACACGGATGTCGCGCACCGTGAAAGGCTCTACAGCCAAGGCCGGCAGGCTGAGTGCAGCGCAAGCAATGGCCTTGATGGCAAATGGCATGCAATGGAAGCGGGAGTCAAAAAAATTCATGGTGCAATCGTTCAAAGACCAATTCACAACCGGGGTCGAAAGTCAAAGCTCTGAACCTCTCGGTAAAAGCCCAATCGCCAAGTTGCCATGACGCCGGGCGAAAAAAGTTGGTTCCATTTTGCTTGTAAGCCAAATAACCAACAAAGATAATACATCAGGCTTCATCAGCGTTCAGCGTCATCGGCAGTCCCTGATCAGCTCATTTTGAGAATGCTTTGCTCTGCTTGTGAGCGGCTGCTGGCGTCCAAAGCCAACAAGGCATCCAGACAAGTTGGGGCACTGAAGCTCATGCTGTCCAGCGTCGCTCTGTTGACATCCTGAATCTGGTCAAACCGGATGCGTTTGTTCAAGAACGCATCAACCGCCACCTCGTTGGACGCGTTCAAAACCGCGCAACTGCCTGATGCCCCCCGCAGAGTCTCCCAAGCCAATTGAATCCCCGGAAAACGCAACAGATGATCAGCCTGGTCCATGGCCTCAAAAGTCATCGCAGACAAGGCGTGGAAATCAAGCGCTTGAGCACCCGATGCTGATGCGCTCTGGCCAACTCAATCCGTAAGCAATGGGCACCCGCATATCTGGTGTACCCAACTGCGCGACCACCGAATGATCACGGTACTGAACCATGGAGTGGATCACACTTTGGGGATGAATCACCACTTCCAATTGCTCTGGCGACATGCCAAACAGGTAGTGCGCTTCAATCACCTCCAAGGCCTTGTTCATCATGGTGGCGGAATCGACCGAAATCTTTCTGCCATCACCCAATTCGGATGAGCGCAAGCCTCTTCTGGTGTCACATGACGCAGGGTCTGAGGGTCTCGCGCACGAAACGGACCACCGGATGCAGTCAAAATGATTTTTTGCACCCGACGCTGCCAAGTCGCAGGGTCCTCAGGCAAGGATTGAAAAATGGCCGAATGCTCACTGTCGATGGGCAACAACAAAGCGCCACCCTCGCGCACCGCTTGAAGGAACACGTCTGCGCCCACCACCAAAGCCTCCTTGTTGGCCAACATGAGACGCTTTCCAGCGCGGGCCGCGGCCAAACAGGAAGACAGGCCTGCGGCCACCCACGATGGCGGCCATCACGGCATCCACTTGCGGGGCCGAAGCCACCTCGTCCAAAGCTTGGGCACCCCACAACACACGCACAGGCAAACCCTCGGCTTTGACTTTTTCAGCCAGCAACTTGCCTGCATCTTCTTGCGCCATCACGGCCACCTCAGGGGTAAACCGTGCGCATTGGGACAACATCAAATCGACCTGGCTGGAGGCGGTCAAGGCGTGGATGCGGTATTGGCCAGGGTGGCGGGACAGCACATCCAGTGTGCTGGTGCCGATCGAGCCGGTCGAACCCAAGATGGTGATGCACTGAGCGTGATTCATGTGTGATGTCTCCTTTTCAAATCC
>JACDQO010000052.1 GCA_015657605.1 Limnohabitans sp.
ACTGGGCTACCGCATCAAGCTGCTCGGCATCACCAAGCGCACCGCGCATGGCATCGAGTTGCGCGTGCACCCCAGCCTGGTGCCAACCCAGCGCCTGATTGCCAACGTTGAAGGCGCGATGAACGCTGTGATGGTGCAGGGCGACGCCGTGGGCACCACTTTGTATTACGGCAAGGGCGCTGGCTCTGAACCTACCGCCAGCGCGGTGATCGCCGATTTGGTGGACATCACCCGCTTGCACACTGCTGACCCTCTCAACCGCGTACCGCACTTGGCTTTCCAGCCGGGTGCGATGAGTGATTTGAATGTCTTGCCCATGTCCGAGGTGGTGACCAGCTATTACCTGCGTTTGCGCGTGGCCGACCAAGCGGGCGTGCTGGCCAAGCTGACCGGCTTGCTGGCCCAGGCCGACATCAGCATCGATGCGGTTTTGCAGCGTGAGGCCGATCAGGTAAGCCAAGCCGGAGAGAACCAGACCGACGTGATCATCTTGACCCACGACACCCGCGAAGGCACGCTGAACGATGTGCTGGCCCAAATGCAAGCCCTGCCCACCGTGATGGCGCCCATTGTGCGCATTCGCAAGGAAGAGTTGAACTGATGCGCTACCTGTCGACCCGTGGTCATGCCGACCGCAAACAATTTTGTGAAATTCTGCTCGAAGGCTTGGCCTCCGACGGCGGCTTGTACCTGCCTGAAAGCTACCCGCAGATGGATGCATCGGCGCTGTCGCGTTTGCGCCAAGTCTGGCAAGACCAAGGCTATGCGGCTTTGGCTTTTGAGGTGCTGTCGCTCTACATCGATGACATTCCACGCGATGACTTGTTGGCGCTGTGCCGTAAACCTACACGCCTGAAGTGTTCGGCACGAAAGAAATCGTTCCGCTCAAGCCCTTGCAGGCCGTGGGTCAAGCCCAGCCCGACATGTTCCTAGAGGCCTTGTCCAACGGCCCCACTTTGGCCTTCAAAGACATGGCCATGCAGTTGCTGGGCAATTTGTTTGAGTACGAGTTGGCTAGGCGCGGCGAAGCGCTCAATATTTTTGGTGCCACTTCAGGCGACACGGGCAGTGCGGCCGAATACGCCATGCGCGGCAAAAAGGGCGTGCGTGTTTTCATGACCAGCCCGAACGGCCGCATGAGCCCGTTCCAGCAAGCGCAGATGTTCAGCCTGCTCGACGAGAACATCCACAACATCGCCATCGAAGGCGTGTTCGACGACTGCCAAGACATCGTCAAGGCGGTTTCCAACGATCTGGATTTCAAGCGCCAATACAAAATTGGCACGGTGAATTCCATCAATTGGGCGCGTTTGCTGGCCCAAGTGGTTTATTACTTTGCAGGTTACTTCCAGGCCACCCAAAGCAATGACCAAAAGGCCAGCTTCACGGTCCCGAGCGGTAATTTTGGCAACGTCTGCGCCGGTCATGTGGCCCGCATGATGGGCTTGCCAATTGACCGCCTGGTTGTGGCCACCAACGAAAACGATGTGCTCGACGAGTTCTTCCGTACCGGCATTTACCGCGTGCGCGGCACGGCCGACACGCACGAAACCTCCAGCCCGTCGATGGACATCTCCAAGGCCAGCAACTTCGAGCGTTTTGTGTTCGACCTGCTGGGCCGTGATGCCGTCCAAACCAAAGCCATCTTTGGCGAAGGTTTGAGCCGCCAAGGCTTCTTCGATTTGTCGGGCGACCCACGCTTTGCCCAAGCTGCCACCACCTATGGTTTTGACAGCGGCCGCAGCACCCATGCCGACCGCCTGAAAACCATCCAACAGGTCTTTGCCAACTACGGCGTCATGATCGACACCCACACCGCCGACGGCGTCAAGGTGGCCAAAGAGTACCTGAAGCCGCAGGTGCCCATGATCGTGCTCGAAACCGCTTTGCCCATCAAGTTCGCCGCCACCATCGTGGAAGCCTTGGGTCGCCAGCCTGAGCGCCCACCGCAGTTTGAAGGCATCGAAGCCTTGCCCAAGCGTGTTCAGGTCATGAAAGCCGATGTGGATCTGGTCAAGGCTTACATCCAGCAGCACTGCGACTGACAGCCCATGAGCACCGCCCCACGCGCCCCTTTGATGTCCTTGGACGACGCGCTGCAGGCGCTGCTCGCACGCATTACCCCTTTGACCGACGCCGAGTCGGTGGCCACCTTCGATGCCGATGGGCGTGTGCTGGCTGAAGACCTGGTGTCCGCCTTGCAGGTGCCAGCCTTTGACAACTCCTCCATGGACGGCTACGCGGTGCGCCGAGCTGATTTCTTGGAGCCTGGCGTTGCGCTGCGTGTGAGCCAGCGCATCGCCGCCGGTCACACCGGGCAGCCCTTGCAAGCCGGGCAAGTCGCCCGCATCTTTACCGGAGCCCCCGTGCCCGAAGGTGCGGACGCCATCGTCATGCAGGAGCAAGCCGAGCCCGTGCCCGAAACGCCCGATGCCGTGCGCTTTTCGGTGGTGCCTGAGCCCGGGCAGTGGATTCGCCGCAGCGGCGAAGACATTCGCCAGGGACAGACGGCTTTGCACCGTGGCCAAAAATTGGGGCCTGCCGAACTGGGCCTGGCCGCGAGCCTGGGTCTGGCCCATTTGCCGGTTTTGCGCCGCCCCCGGGTGGCCTTGTTTTCGACGGGCGACGAGTTGGTCATGCCGGGCGATGTATCCCCGCAAGATATGCCCCCAGGCAGCATTTACAACTCCAACCGCTTTTTCTTGCGCGCCTTGTTGCACCGCATGGGTTGTGAGGTGAGCGATCTGGGCATCGTGCCCGACCGGCGCGAAGCCACTCTGGCAGCACTCAAAACCGCGGCGGACCACCACGACCTGATCCTGACCAGCGGCGGGGTGTCGGTGGGCGAAGAAGACCACGTCAAACCGGCGGTGCAGTCTTTGGGCGAGCTGAACCTTTGGCAAATTGCCATGAAGCCAGGTAAGCCCTTCGCCTATGGCCAAGTGTGCCGTCAGACTGCCGAGGGCGTGGCCCACTTTGTGGGCTTGCCGGGCAACCCGGTGGATCCAGTTTTCATGAACCTTTTTTGTCATCCTTTGGTACAA
>JACDQO010000053.1 GCA_015657605.1 Limnohabitans sp.
CACCGCGACACATTCCCCTTCTCTATATGACCCAGTTCGCCAAAGAAACACTGCCCATCAGTTTGGAAGAGGAAATGCGGCGCAGCTACCTCGATTACGCCATGAGCGTGATCGTCGGTCGCGCCCTGCCCGATGCCCGAGACGGTCTAAAACCCGTGCACCGCAGGGTCTTGTTCGCGATGCATGAGCTGAACAACGACTGGAACCGTCCCTACAAAAAGTCGGCCCGTATCGTCGGTGATGTGATTGGTAAATACCACCCGCACGGCGACCAGTCGGTCTACGACACCATCGTTCGCATGGCGCAAGACTTCTCGATGCGCCACATGCTGGTGGACGGCCAAGGCAACTTCGGCTCGGTGGACGGCGACAACGCCGCTGCGATGCGATATACCGAAATCCGCCTGGCCAAGATCGCCCACGAAATGCTGGGTGACATCGACAAGGAAACCGTCGACTTTGGCCCGAACTACGACGGCTCGGAAAAAGAGCCGTTGGTGCTGCCTTCGCGCCTGCCCAACTTGCTGATCAACGGCTCGGGCGGTATTGCGGTGGGCATGGCCACCAACATCCCGCCGCACAACTTGAACGAGGTGGTGGACGCTTGCTTGCACCTGCTGCGCAATCCCGAAGCCTCGATCGACGAACTGATGGAAATCGTGCCCGCGCCCGACTTCCCGACAGGCGCCATCATTTACGGCATGACCGGCGTCAAAGATGGCTACCGCACCGGTCGAGGCCGTGTGGTCATGCGCGCCAAGTGCCACTTTGAAGACATCGACAAAGGCCAGCGCCAGTGCATCGTGGTCGACGAGTTGCCCTACCAGGTCAACAAAAAGACCCTGCAAGAACGCATGGCCGAGCTCGTGCACGAAAAGAAGATCGAAGACATCAGCCACATCCAGGACGAGTCGGACAAATCAGGCATGCGCCTGGTGATCGAACTCAAACGCGGCGCAGTACCCGAAGTGGTGCTGAACAACCTGTACAAACAGACGCAGTTGCAAGACACCTTTGGCATGAACATGGTGGCCTTGATCGACGGGCAACCCAAGCTGTGCAACCTGAAAGACCTGATCCAGGTCTTCTTGCAGCACCGCCGCGAAGTGGTGACTCGGCGCACCGTGTTCGAGCTGCGCAAAGCGCGCGACCGTGGCCATGTGCTCGAAGGCTTGGCTGTGGCTCTGGCCAACATCGACGACTTCATCGCCATCATCCGCGGTGCCCCGACCCCACCCGTGGCCAAGGCCGAGCTGATGACCCTGCGCTTGGGACAGCCAGATGTGCGCACCATGCTGACCCGCGCCCGCGACGATGGCTCGGTGGTCAACGCCGACGACTACCGCCCCGAAGGTCTGGAGCGCGAATACGGCCTGGGCCAGGACGGCCTGTACCGCTTGTCGGACACGCAAGCGCAAGAGATTTTGCAGATGCGCCTGCAGCGCCTGACCGGCTTGGAGCAAGACAAGATCGTGGCCGAGTACAAAGAGGTCATGTCCGAGATCGAAGACCTGCTGGACATCCTGGCCAAGCCCGAGCGTGTGTCCACCATCATTGGTGACGAACTGGGCACCGTGCGCCAAGAATTTGGCCAGACCAAGATCGGCGCACGCCGCAGCGAAATCGAGCACAGCGCACAAGACCTGTCGACCGAAGACCTGATCACGCCCACCGACATGGTGGTCACACTCAGCCACAGCGGTTACATCAAGAGCCAGCCGCTCTCTGAATACCGCGCGCAAAAGCGCGGCGGACGGGGCAAGCAAGCTGCCGCTACCAAAGAAGACGACTGGATTGACCAACTCTTCATCGCCAACACACACGATTATTTGCTGTGCTTCTCGAACCGGGGCCGTTTGTATTGGCTCAAGGTATGGGAAGTGCCTGCCGGTTCGCGTGGCTCGCGTGGCCGCCCGATTGTCAACATGTTCCCGCTGCAAGAAGGCGAAAAAATCAATGTGGTGCTGGCCCTGACCGGCGAAGCCCGCACCTTCCCGGACAACCAGTACGTGTTCATGGCCACCTCCATGGGCACGGTCAAGAAAACTTCGCTGGACGAATTCAGCAACCCGCGCAAGGGCGGCATCATTGCCGTCAACTTGGACGAAGGCGACTTCTTGATTGGCGCTGCGCTGACCGACGGCAAGCAGACGTGATGTTGTTCAGCGACGGCGGCAAGGCCGTGCGTTTTGACGAAAACGATGTGCGCCCGCTGGGCCGCAGTGCACGCGGTGTGCGCGGCATGATGATCGAAGACCACCAAAGCGTGATCGCGATGTTGGTGTCGGAACAAGAAAACCCCGATGCCCCTGCTGATGAGGCCAAAGCCCGCGCCAGCGTGCTCACCGCCACAGAAAACGGTTACGGCAAACGCACCAGCATCACAGAGTACACGCGTCACGGCCGTGGCACCAAGGGCATGATCGCCATCCAGCAATCCGAGCGCAATGGCAAAGTGGTTGCCGCTACTTTGGTACATGCCGACGACGAGATCATGCTGATCACCGACACCGGTGTTTTGGTGCGCACCCGTGTGTCCGAAATCCGCGAACTGGGCCGCGCCACGCAAGGCGTGACCCTGATCGGCTTGGACGAAGGCGCCAAGCTGTCGGGCCTGCAACGCATCGTGGAAAACGATGCAAATGCAACCGATGGCGATGCCGATACCGCGCCAGATGACGGTGCACCGGCAGCGGAATAAGTGATGGGGCGCGCTTTCAACTTTTCGGCGGGTCCCGCCGTCATGCCAGAGGCCGTCTTGCATCAAGCTGCATCCGAGATGCTCAACTGGCATGGCTCAGGGATGAGCGTGATGGAGATGAGCCACCGCGGCAAGGAGTTCATCAGCATTTACGAGCAGGCCGAAGCCGACTTGCGCGAGTTGCTGGCGGTGCCCGCCCACTTCAAAATCTTGTTCATGCAAGGCGGCGGCTTGGCTGAAAACGCCATCGTGCCGCTGAACCTGTCGCAAGGCGGGGCCATGGACTTTGTGCTCACGGGCAGCTGGAGCCAAAAGTCGCTCAAGGAAGCGGGCAAATACGGTACAGCCCGCGTGGCCGCTACGGCGCAGCCCGATGATTTCACCACCCTGCCCTCACCAGCCACTTGGCAGATCGGCGCTGACAGCCGCTATGTCCACATTTGCGGCAACGAAACCATCCACGGCGTGGAGTTTCACGAACTGCCCGACCTCAAAGCCTTGGGGTGTGATGCACCCCTTGTGGTGGATTTTTCGTCGCATGTGGCCTCGCGCCCGGTGGACTGGTCGCGCGTGGGCCTGGCCTTTGGCGGTGCGCAAAAGAATTTGGGCCCGGCGGGTCTGACCTTGGTCATCGTGCGCGAAGACCTGATTGGCCATGCCCTGCCGCACTGCCCCAGCGCCTTTGATTACAAACTGGTGGCCGACAACCAGTCGATGTACAACACGCCGCCGACCTACAGCATCTACATTGCCGGGCTGGTGTTCCAGTGGCTGAAAAAAATGGCGGCATTGCCGCCATGGAGCAGCGCAACATCGTCAAGGCGCAGTTGCTGTACGACTTTCTCGACAGCTCCAGCCTGTTCGAAAACCGTGTCGCCAAAGACTGCCGCTCGCGCATGAACGTGCCTTTCTTTTTGCGTGACGAATCGCGCAATGAAGCCTTTCTGGCAGGCGCCAAAGCCGCCAATTTGCTGCAACTCAAAGGCCACAAGTCAGTAGGCGGCATGCGAGCCAGCATTTACAACGCCATGCCCCTTGAATGCGTGCAGGCGCTGGTGGCCTACATGCGTGAATTTGAAAAAACACAGGCCTGAATTCCCACAAGCAGGCCGCCAGAAAGAAGACGAGACATGAGCCAACAACCCATTCAGTCGGATGCCTTGGGCGCTTTGCGCGTACAGATTGACGCGCTGGACAAACAACTGCTGAGCCTGCTGAACCAACGCGCCCATGTGGCCGAACAAGTGGGTGAGATCAAACGCGCCGAAGGCTCCCCCTTCTTCCGGCCCGATCGCGTGGCCCAGGTCATCGACAAGATCACCAACGCCAACCCAGGGCCTCTGAAAAACGAACACGTCGCCTCCATCTGGCGCGAGATCATGTCGGCCTGCTTGGCGCTCGAAGCGCCCCAGCGAGTGGCGGTGCTCGGCCCCCAAGGCACTTTTTGCGAACAAGCAGCGATTGAGTTTTTTGGCAGCGCCGCCAACCTGATTTACTGCGCCAACTTCGACGAAGTCTTCCACGCCACCGCTGCCGGCACCGCCCAATATGGCGTGGTGGGCATGGAAAACTCCACCGAAGGCGTGGTCGCGCGCTCGCTCGATTTGTTCTTGCGCTCGCCCGTGCATGTGGTGGGCGAGGTCAGTTTGCAGGTGCGCTTCAATTTGCTGCGCCAACTCAATTCAGACGCGGGCATCGAGGTCGTGATGGCGCACCCGCAAGCGCTGGCCCAGTGCCAAGGCTGGCTGTCCAAGCACCTGCCGCATGTGGAGCGCCGCGCTGTGTCGAGCAACGCCGAAGGCGCTCGCCTGGCCGCCACCAACCCAGCCTGGGCCGCGCTGGCCAGCGAACGCGCCGCCAGCCAGTTTGGCCTGCACATCGTGCACCACGCCATCCAGGACGAGGCCTTCAACCGCACACGCTTTGCCGTGATCACCCTGCCGCAAACCCTGGCCACGCCACCCGCTTCGGGCAAGGACTGCACCAGCTTGGTGGTGTCGGTGCCCAACCGCCCGGGTGCGGTGCACGATTTGCTCGTGCCCCTCAAAACAACGACGCGTCGTCATGACCCGCCTTTGAATCACGCCCCGCCCAAG
>JACDQO010000054.1 GCA_015657605.1 Limnohabitans sp.
ACATGCGCGAGATCTGGATGGATGCAGCCGCGCTTTGAAAAGCGCGTGGGCAGCACGCCGTTTGGTTTGGTCGAGCAGCCACGCTTTCGTGCCGGTTTTGACTTTTTGCGTTTGCGTGCAGACATCGAAGAAGTGGACATTCGCCTGGCCGACTGGTGGCAAGAGTTCAGCATGGCCAGCGACTCGGAACGCGAAGATTTGGTGCAAGCCGCCAAAGCAGAGCAGCAGTCCACGCAAGCGGCCAAACCGCGTGTGCGCCGTGCGCCTCGGCCGGATGGCGTGGCCGCACCAGGGTCGGCCACGCCACCCAGAGACGATGCGCCTTCTTCGCCTGTAGAGCCAGCCGATGAGGGCGCGCCCAAAAAACGACGCCGTCGCCGCCGCCCAGCTGGTGCCGGGGGTGAGTCGGGTAGCGCCCAATAAGTTCAAGGCAAACCATGCAGCCCCCTTTGCTCGAGTATGTGCGCGAGCCTGTGACGGTCTGTGTGGCCTTGGGCGCCAACCTGGGGGATGCCCGACAGGGCGTGCTGCAAGCCTTTGAGGCACTGGATCATTTGCCCGGCACGCGATTGACAGCCCGATCGCGCCTCTACCGCAGCGCTCCCCACGAGGCCCCAAGGCCCCGACTTCGCTGAATGCGGTGGCGCTACTGGACACGTCATTGAGCGCGCCTGGTTTGCTGGATGCTCTGCAAGCGCTGGAAGCCAAGGCAGGCCGTGAACGGCCTTATGTCAACGCCCCACGCACTTTGGACCTGGACTTGATTTTGTATGGCCAGTCCCGCATCGAAAGCCCGCGCCTGCAGGTGCCCCATCCGCGTTGGCGCGAGCGGGCTTTTGTTTTGTTGCCTTTGGCCGATCTCTGGCCCGATCAAGTCAGCGCTGAGGATCGGGCACGAGTGGCCGATCAGCCGATTGAGGTCTTGCCAGAGGACAAGGCTTGATCTTTGGGGTCCAATTACGGACTTCGCTGCAGACCAGCATGTGGTGACTGGCCCGGCGCCAGGCTTCGGAGAGGGGTCACTGAATTACTGGCTGATCAGGCGAGCGGCCTCGATTTGGTATTCAAAATAGCGCTGAAAGCTGAAAACCAAGCTGGACATCATGACTGTGGTGCCCAACAGCAAGGCCGTCACGATGCCAATGATGGTGGTCCATTGGGTCCGACCAGCGGGGTTCAAAACATCGGCCTGTGGATTGAACCGGGCATTCCATTTTTCAATGGACATGAGCCCATAAAAAATCGCATTCATGGCGCAAGCTGCCAAGGTAAAGCCCAGCAAAGGGATCAACATCCAGCTCAGCGTGTCGTCTTGCCCAAACTGCTTGACCCGTTCCAAACCATAAAACCCCAACGCGGTCGGGATCGGCAACAACCACGCCAACATGTCGGTGAAGCCGTGAAGGTAAAAACGGTGCAAGCCCAAAGGGCCGCCCCAAAAAGCCAACCAGGTCGCGAGTGTTTTGTTTTTCATGTTCCGATTATTGCGGAGCCGTGCTGTCGCCTGCACCCAAAGGCTTTTCCATCATCACCACATCCAGCCAGCGGTCGAATTTCCAACCGCATGATTTCAGGACGCCGACATGGCTGAAACCCACTGAACTGTGCACACCCACTGAGCCGGCGTTGGCCGAATCACCAATGACCGCCAGAAATTTGCGCACGCCTGCGCGTTCGGCCTGGACGCACAGCTCGGCCAAAAGGGCTCGTCCCATGCCTTTGCGGTGCGCATCTGGGGCCATGTAAATCGAGTCTTCCGCAGAAAATCGGTAAGCGGGACGGGGCTTGAACCAGTTGCAATAGGCAAAACCGGTCACACGGCCTTGGTCTTCGACGACCAGGTAAGGCAGACCCTTGGACAGCACATCGGCGCGGCGACTGGCCATGTCCACCTCGGTGGGTGGGTCGATCTCAAAGGTGCCAGTGCCCGTGAGCACATGGTGGCGGTAAATGGCCGTGATGGCCGCGACGTCTTCATCGCGGCTGGGTCGGATCAGTGGCAAGGCAAGGCTCCCGTTGTATAATTGTGGGCTTTTCAGTGTGTCAATGGCCGGGTGGCCACTTGCGTGTCTCAAACGCTGAAAGAAAACGGGTTTCACGGCAATTGTTCCGCAGAGACCCAACCACCCAAGGATAAATCATGGTTGTTATTCGTTTGAACCGCGGCGGCTCTAAAGCACGTCCTTTCTTCAACATCGTCGTTGCTGACAAGCGCGTGCGTCGCGATGGTCGCTTCCTCGAGCGCATCGGTTTCTACAACCCCACAGCCAAAGGCGGCGAAGAAGGTCTGCGCATTGCTCAAGACCGCCTGACCTATTGGAAAGGCGTTGGTGCCCAAGCTTCCCCCACCGTGGAGCGCCTGATCCGTCAAGCCGGCAAAGCCGCCGCCTGATCGGTCCGCCCAGGTCATGCGTCCTTCTTTGGAAACAGCCGCACTGCCGGCTGACGCCATCGAAATCGGGCGCATCACCGATGCCTGGGGCATCAAGGGCTGGTTCAAGGTCTTGCCCCACAGCGCCTCGCCCGAGGCGCTTTTTTCTGCCAAAAGCTGGTTCTTGTTGCCGCCCGATCGGCCCATGAAACCCCAGCGTGGCCAAGAGGTGGCAGCCTCTGCACAACAGGTCTGGCGCGAGCCCTTGCTGCTCAATGTCCTCGAAGTCAAAGACCATTCCGACACCGTGGTGGCGCGTGCCCAAGGCATTGACGACCGCAATGCGTCCGAATCCCTGCGTGGAGGCCGAATTTTTGTGCCTCGCTCGAGCTTTCCTGCCGCCGCCGATGGCGAGTATTACTGGGTTGACCTGATCGGCCTGCAAGTGTTCAACCGCGAAGGTGTTGATTTGGGCCAGGTGCGCGACCTCATGTCCACCGGCCCGCAAACCGTCTTGGTCATCGAGGCAGCGCCAGAGGCCGAAGGCGGCAAACCAGTTGAGCGCATGATCCCGTTTGTGGCGGCTTTTGTCGACGGTGTTGATTTGCCAGGCAAGCGCATCACGGTCGACTGGCAGCCCGACTACTGAGCCGCCCCGGCTTGGAGGGCCATCCCCATGCGCTTTGACATCATCACCCTGTTTCCCGAGTTGTTTGCGCCGCTGTTGACCAGCGGCATCACGCGCCGTGCCTATGAAGGTGGCTTGGTGGAGGTGCATTTCTGGAATCCCCGCGACCATGCTGAAGGCAATTACCGCCGGGTGGATGACCGTTCTTTTGGCGGTGGTCCTGGCATGGTCATGTTGGCCGAGCCCCTGTTCAAATGCCTCACGGCCATTCGTGCGGCGCGCCAAGAAACAAGTCTGGCACCCTTGGTGCTGTTTTCCCCCATTGGTCAGACACTGAACCACGGTGCTGTTGCGCAATGGTCGGCGAGCGCCGGTGCTGTGTTGTTGTGTGGACGCTATGAAGGCGTGGACCAACGCTTTACCGACCAGTATGTGGACCTGCAAATCAGTTTGGGTGACTTTGTGCTCTCAGGTGGTGAAATCGCTGCCATGGCCTTGCTGGATGCGGTGGCCCGCTTGCAGCCGGGGGTATTGAACGACGAGGGCAGCCACCAGTTGGACAGCTTCAACCCGGCCCTCGATGGATTGCTGGACAGCCCGCATTACACCCGCCCCGAAGTCTGGCAAGGCCATGCTGTACCGCCTGAATTGATGTCGGGCCACCACGCGCACATCGAACGCTGGCGGCGCGAGCAAAGCCTGAGTTTGACGGCCTTGCACCGCCCCGAATTGCTGGATCAGGCCAGGCAGCTTGGAAAGCTCAGCCGCCAGGACGAGGTGTCGCTCCAGCGGTCAAAAGCCAGCTTGACCGATGCGGCGCAAGCCGCATCCCCAAAAAAGCTATAATTAAGGGCTTTTCGATCCTCTACCCGCCGCGATCTGGCTCAGTCATGCTTTGGGCATGGCCCCTACAGCACAGAACGCCCCTTGTGTAGCGAGGCATGATCGGACGGAGTTCAAAAATGAATTTGATTCAAACTCTTGAGCAGGAAGAAATTGCCCGTCTGGGTAAAGTGATTCCTGAATTTGCCCCCGGCGACACCGTGATCGTCAGCGTCAACGTGGTAGAAGGTTCGCGCAAGCGTGTCCAAGCCTACGAAGGTGTTGTGATCGCCAAGCGTAACCGTGGTCTGAACAGCGGCTTCACTGTGCGCAAGATCTCCAGCGGCGA
>JACDQO010000055.1 GCA_015657605.1 Limnohabitans sp.
GCCGCGGGTTTCGAAAATCGCCGCCTGGCCCATCTTGGTCATGCCCATGAAGGCGTGCGGCGCCTTGGCCGCCACCACCGCATCTGCGGCCACTTTGACGCCGCCGTCCGTGCCGTTCTTGAAGCCCACTGGGCACGACAGACCGCTGGCCAGCTGGCGGTGGCTTTGGCTCTCAGTCGTGCGCGCGCCGATGGCGCCCCAGGTGACGAGATCGCTGATGTACTGGGGGCTGAGCAAGTCCAGGAATTCGGTGGCCACGGGCAGGCCGACATCGAGGATGTCCAGCAACAGTTTGCGCGACATCTCCAGCCCCTGGTTCATGGCGAAGCTGCCGTCCAGGTGCGGGTCGTTGATGTAGCCCTTCCAACCCACGGTGGTGCGGGGTTTTTCAAAATACACGCGCATCACGATCTGCAGGTCCTTCGAATGCTTGTCGGCCTCGGCCTTGAGCAGCCGGGCATAAGCAATGGCTTGGTCGTGGTCGTGGATCGAGCAAGGCCCAACGACGATCACCAAACGGTCATCCTGGCCTTGCAGCACGTTCGAGATGTCTTGCCGCGAACGCTCCACCAAAGCCAAGTGCGCAGGCGATGCGGGCAGACGCTCTTCGAGCAAGGCTGGCGTCATGAGGGGGCGCACCGAGGCAATGCGGGTGTCGTCGATGCGGGTTTTGTCTTGGGTAGAAAGCATGGCCTGATTCAAAAGCTGGGTGCTGCAGGGGATCTGTGTCAGCCCCGTATTAAAGCGCAGGCGGGCTGGCCCACTTTTCCCCTCATCTTTGGGTCCAATCGTGTGCAGTCACAATGGACCGCATGAAACGCCTTTACGCCTATTTTTTCCGCGGCCTGATCACTTTCTTGCCGGTCGGGCTCACGGTCTACGTGCTTTTTTTGTTTGTGACCTGGGTCGAGGGATTGGCCATGCAGATGCTGCGCCCGTTCACGGGTGAGTTTTACCTGCCCGGCTTGGGCATCGTGCTGGGCACCGGGCTGATTTTGGTGCTGGGCTTTTTGGTGTCGCAACCTTCATGAACTGGTACTGGGTTGGGTGGAGCTGCCCTTCACCAACTTGCCGCTGGTCAAAAGCATCTACTCTTCACTCAAAAGTTTTGCCGATTATTTTTCGCCTCACGAGCGGGATGCACAACAGGTGGTGCTTTTGAAAAAGCCGGGCAGCGACATGTCGATCATCGGTCTGGTCACACGCCAAAACCTGACCGACCTGCCACTGGACGCGCAAACCCGCCAACACGTGGCGGTGTATTTGCCCATGGGTTACATGATTGGCGGCTACACCGTGTTTGTGCCGCGTGAATGGGTACAGGTGTTGGACATGTCGGTGGAAGAAGCGATGCGCTCTTCATTGACCGCCTGGATGGGCAACACCAGAAATCCCACCGACCCTGTGTGACAGCCTGCCAAGTGCTGCGCCTTAAACTGCACATTCCTCTTGCTTGGAAGATTGACCATGACCTTGCCCCCCCCACACTCGAACACCTTTGCGATCTGGCGGTGACCATCGCTGCGCCTGTGGAAGTGGGTCATACCCCTGCCGGCTTGCGCCGCATGATCCCCATCACGGGCGGCACCGTGACGGGCCCCCGGGTGAACGGCAAAGTGCTGGCCGGTGGTGCCGACTTTCAGTTGATCTTGGGCGGTGGCACGCAAGCGCACCTGGATGCGCGCTATGTCATCGAGCTTGACGACGGCAGCCGTGTGTTTGTGCAAAACACCGCTTTGCGCGTGGCTTCGCTCGAAAACTCTCAACGCATCATGAACGGCCAGCCCGTCAACCCAGACGAGGTCTACTTTCGCTGCCAACCCAAGCTCGAAGCCACCACACCCGAGTGGGCTTGGCTGAGCGAAAGCCAATTCATCGGCGTTGGCCGCCGCGCACCCGATGGGGTGTTCATGAGCTTTTACCGGGTGTGCTGAAGCTTTAGGGCCGTCTTTAGCCCGACCTGGCCCGCCTTGATCACCCAAACCGCCCTGGCGAATAAGGCGTCGGGTCGACGCAAAGCGGCTCGCCACACAGCATTTCGGCCAGCAAGCGACCTGTCACCGGTCCCATGGTGAAGCCTTGGTGCGCATGGCCAAAGTTGAACCACAGCCCGGGGTGGCGCGGCGCCGGGCCGATCACGGGCAGCATGTCGACCACGCAAGGGCGTGCGCCGAGCCAAGGTGGCTCGGGCAGGGGCTGGCCCAAATCGATCAATTCCCTGGCCAAGGCTTCGGCCTTGCCCAGTTGCACCGGCGTGGGTGAAGCATCGATGGGCGCAAACTCGGCACCGGTGGTCAGGCGCAAGCCACGCTGCATGGGTGCCAGCACATAGCCACGCTCGGCGTCGAGCATGGGTTGCTGCAATGGAGCGGGTGGTGTGTAGTGTTGGTGATAACCACGCTTGATGAAGAGCGGAAATCGGTAGCCCAGCGTGCGGATCAAGCCATCGGACCATGGGCCCAGGGCCAGCACAGCATGCTGGGCGTGCACTGGGCCATCGGTGGTGTTGACCGACCAGCCCGCGCCTTGCGCCTGCAAACTGGCCGCGTCGCCCACCATCAAACAGCCGCCACGCGCTTCAAACAGGTCGGCATAGCGCTGCACCAAAGTGCCCGGTTCATTCACAGCCCAGGTGTCCAGCCAATGCACGGCACCCGCAAGTGGCCTGCACAAAGCAGGCTCGGCCTGCGCGAGCTGGGCGGTGTTTTCTGCCTGAAAACGCACACCGAAACGTGCCAGCAAATCTTCGGCCCGTTGTGCCGCTTTGTCGAAGGCCTCGGGGGTGCGAAAAACATAGCGGTAACCTTCATACCCCACCAAATCCTGCGCGCCTGCGGCCGCGATCAATGGGGCATGCTCATTGTTGGAATGGGCAATCAGGCGGCTGTAGGCCGCTGTGGCCACGGCATGGCGCACGGGATGCGAATGGTGCAGATAGCCCAGCAGCTCTTTGCCCATTTGCCACAGACCTTGAGCGTGCCAATTCACCTTGGCACTGCGCCCCAAAGCCACATCCAGCAAAAAGCCGGGCTCACTTGGGAAAGGGTAGGGCTCGACCGCTTCGCGCTGGATCAAACCCGCATTGCCCATGGACGTTTCTTGGCCCGGCGCACGCCGATCCACCAGCACCACATCGAACCCGCGTTGCTGCAAATGCAATGCGGTGCAAATGCCGACCATGCCCGCGCCCAAAACAAGAACCGTTGAAGCCATACCGATGAATACCGCTTGTTCAATGAAGAGCGCTGACATGAGCTGAAAAGCGCCTATTTGCCTCAGTATAGAGACGGTGACAGCCCCGTCTATTAGCAACAACCAGACCCCTCAAAACCGCTGGCGAGGGCAACGCAAGCGACTGCAGCCTCAGGTCTGGCCTGTTAGGCTGATGGCTCTATGGATTGGAGCTTGAACATGAAACACCTCAGGTTTGACAACACGGCCGCATGGCAAACGACGCGTCGTTCATGGCTTGTGGCCTGCGCTGGCTTGCTGGCCGGTGTCTGGGGCTTGCAAGCCAGCCCCGCTTTGGCGCAAGAATTCCCGCCCAAAAAGAACATCACCATGGTGGTGGGCTTTGTGGCAGGCGGTGCGGCCGACATGGGCGCGCGCATCATCGCCAAACGTTTGGGGGAGAACCTTGGCATTTCGGTCACTGTCGAAAACAAGGCCGGTGCGGGCGGCAACATTGCGCACCAGTTCACCGCCAGCGGCCCCGCCGACGGCAGTGTCTTGTTGTTGGGCTCGGTGGGGCCCTTGGCCATTGCGCCGCACCTGATGAAACTGCCCTACGACCCCGTCAAGGATTTGGCGCCTTTGACGATGGCGGTCAACTTTCCCAATGTGCTGGTGGTCCACGCCGGTGCGGGCATCAAGACGTTTGCCGAATTTTTGGCCAGCGCCCGCAAGAGCCCTGGCACGATCACCTTCGCCTCCACGGGGCCTGGCTCTGCATCGCATCTGGCGGGTGAGTTGGTCAACGACATGGCCAATTTGGACACCGTGCACGTGCCCTACAAAGGCGGTGCGGCTGCACTTCAAGACGTTTTGGGTGGCCGTGTGACCGGCTGGTACGCCACGATGGCCACCGCGGCCCCGCACATTGAGGCGGGCAAATTGATTCCTTTGGCCAGCACGGGCGCGCAACGCGTGGCCAGCTTGCCCAGGGTGCCGACCATTGCCGAATCGGGCTTGACCGGCTTCAACGCCACCAACTGGTACGCCTTTGTGGCCTCGTCCAAAGTGCCCAAACCCCTGCTGGACCGCTGGAACACCGAGCTTGTGAAAGTCTTGACCACGCCCGAAGTGGTCGACCAGCTCAACAAACACGGCTTGACCCCCATGCCCGGCAGCCGCGAAGAGTTGGCACGCTACATGGCCGCCGACACTGCCATGTGGGGCCGGGTCATCCGTGAGCGCAAGATCGTGGCGGAATGAACCGAGCTGTCAGGCTGTCAGCCTTGCGAAAAAAATGGCTTGAGGGCTTGGCTACAATACGCGCATTCTTGTTTTGGGGTACCCCATGTCTGCTCACAACGACTCTCACACATCCGACGATCCCGTGGAAAACGTGGTCAAGCACATTCCCATTGTCATTCCAGCCGCTGGTGCGGTACTGATTTTCTTGCTGGCTTTCATCGCCATCTTCATGGCCTGAAGCTTCTTGAAGTCGCTGGTGCGCTGATCCCTCAGCCGCACCCTTCCAAACAAAACCCGCAACAGCGCAAGCTTTGCGGGTTTTGTTTTGTGCGCACCGGCAGGGTATGCAGCGCCCCGCCACAGCCAGCGGCTGGTCTGGGGCGGTGGCTCGGTTACAGCAGCCGCCGCCTTGCGAAACGCACCACGGTCACGCCGGCCCGGGCCTGTCGCACCGAGGGCATGACCAGCACGCAGTCGTCATAAGGCGTGGTGACCGGCTCACCATCGTTGTCGCCAATCACCGTGCCTGCCTTGGCAATGCATTCCAGTCCCGTGAACGGTTCGGTGAAGCGGAATTTCTCGCTGCGCGCGACCACCGGTCCAGTCACTTCGAGGGCCCACTGCTGAGGGGCATCGGCCTGTTCCAGCCGGGCAGCGCAGCCTGCAAGGCAGAGGGCGAGAGCACGCCAGACACTTCCAAGAAGCGGATGCTCAGGTCGCGCGCCACATCGCGACTGGCCGGGTCGCCATGAAAACCGCATTCGATCAGCAGCGAGCGCGTCTGGGGTGCCTGGTCATCGGGCAGGCCAAGACGTCCGTAATCGCGCATGCGCACGCCGTCCTTGTGCCCAGCATCGACCACGATGTGGACCGGCTTGGCGAGCTGGCGTGCCAGTTGCAGGTTGCGTGGATGCATACCGGTCAGCAGCAGCGGCGCGCCAGGTTCGTGCATGGAGTGCAGGTCCAGCGACCCAGTCGGCCTGACCGCGACCCAGGGGGCCAAGGCGGCCACGCGCTGGCGCTCGAGCGTGCGGGGTTCGGCGATGCGCTCATCCATCCATTGGCGGTTCATGTCTTCGTCGACAAAACGCGACGCATCGTGGTTCGCCTCGTCAAAGCGCTCAAATGCACGCAGGTTGGCGAACATCAGGGTGAGCTGACCCACCGAGGGGCGAACGCCCGCCTCCAGCAGACCCTTGAGCGCCCAAGCGCCACACAGTTCGTTGCCATGGATGAGGGCGCTGATCAGGACGTGCCGACCGGGTTGGCCCGAATCAAAATGCCAGACGCCTTCGGTGCCGGTATTGCCCTGACGCCACATCGACATGTCGGGGCAGGGCAGATCGAATTGGAGGGCTGTCATTCGCGGATCTTGGCAAAGTCAACGATGCGCTGGTACTTGGCGGTCTCCTCGCGCAGGAACTTGTTCATGTCGACCGCGCCTTGGGCCACGGCCGAGCCGGAGGCTTCAAGCTTGCTGCGCAATTCGGGGTTTTGCAGGGCATCGGCCAAGCCCTTTCTGAGTTTGGCGGCCACCGGTTCAGGCAGTTTGCCAGGTGCCATCAGCACAAACCAGGTGCTGATGTCGGTGTTTTTGAGTGCAGGGTGCTCGGCCAGCGCGGGAATTTCAGGCGTGACTTTGGAACGGTTCTTTTCGCTGGTGCCCAAGGCCACCACCTTGCCGCTGCGGATGTGGGGCAGGCCGCTGGAGAGCACAAACACGCCAAACTCCAGGTTGCCGCCGATCAGGTCGGTGGCCAAAGGTGCCACACCGCGGTAAGGAATGTGCGTCATGAAGATGCCCGCTTGCTCCTTGACCATTTCACCGGCCAAATGCAGCGAAGTGCCCACGCCCGAGCTGCCGTAGCTGAAGCGGCCCGGGTTGGACTTGGCCAGCTTGATGAACTCATCGGTGGTTTTCACACCCATCTTGGGCGATGCCACCAGCACCAAGGGCTGCGAGGCGATCAGCCCAATCGGGGTGAAGTCCTGCCAGCTGTACTTGATGGTGGGCGAGACCAGCCGGTTGATGGCCACTTCGTTGTTCGCGCCCACCAGCAGGGTGTAGCCATCCGGTGCGGCATTGAGCACCTTTTGCGCACCGATGGCGCCACCCGCACCACCGATGTTCTCGACCACGACCGTGGCGTTCAGGCTCTTGGCCAGCGCGGCGGCCACCACGCGCCCGGTCAGGTCGGTGCTGCCACCCGGCGGGTAACCGACCACGATGTTGATGGGCTTGGAGGGGTAGTTGTCGGTCTGGGCATAAGCCAAGGGGCTGACGGCAGCCAATGTGCAGGCCAGGAGACCCAGGATGCGTCGCACGGCAGGGGTGTTCATTGCAGACTCTTTCATGAGGGGAAAAAAGACATTGTGTCTGAGTCAGGCCCTCTTGGATGTCAAGTGGAGCAACATGGCTTGCTTTTTCGGCGCCTCTGAGCGGGGGCGGTCTGCCAGACCTGTTAGCTTGTGCGCACCGGCATGATGTGCAAGGCCGCCGGTGCGATCTGCAACTGAACCCAGCCGCCAGAACCGACCTGCAAACGCTGCAGCAGGCGGCTGGTCAAGTTCAAGGTGATGGTCTGGCCGGGCAAGGCTTCGGGCTTGAGTGTGCACAGGCTGATTTCGCCCAGCGACAAGACCTCCAGCAGCTGGCAGCGCAAGCGGGTGTGACCCGGCTGGACCGCACTGTGCGGCTCGCCGTCGGCCAGAACGTCCACCTGTTCCCCGTTCAGCACCCACGTCACGCGGGTGCCGTCGTCGATCTTGTTTTTGTCAAAGACGGCCAGCGATAGACCGGCGTCTGACGACGCCGCATCGGTCCATTGCAAGCGCCCCCAGCCGGCTGGGTCCTTGAAAAA
>JACDQO010000056.1 GCA_015657605.1 Limnohabitans sp.
ATTGCAAGCGCCCCCAGCCGCTGGTCCTTGAAAAAACGCCCTTCAAAGTGGTTTTGAATGCCCACCAACTCGGCCACCCGGGCGTTGCGCGGGCTGGCAAAAACGCGGGCAGGCTCGCCGGTTTGCAGGGTCTGGCCCGCGTCCACAATCACCACCCGGTCGGCCCAGGCGGCGGGCCTCGGCCAGGTCGTGCGTGACCAACAGCATGGGCACCGACACCTTTTGGCGCAATGCCGCCAACTCGCGGTAAAGCGTTTGGCGCGTGGGTGCATCCACCGCAGAAAAAGGCTCGTCGAGCAACAAGACGCCGGGCAAAGCTTCGGGTGGCTTGTCAGGGCTTGACGCCAAAGCGGGCGTGGGCATGACCCGCACCAGCGCCCGGGCCAGCGCGACCCGCTGCTGCTGACCGCCCGAGAGTTGGGACGGTCTGCGTTCACTCAACTCGGCCAAGCCCAATCGGCCCAGCAAGGTCTGCACATCCGAGCCCGACCAGCCCGGCCCGGCGGCCAGTGCCACATTGGCCTGCGCCGTCATGTGTGGAAACAAGGCGTATTGCTGAAACACCAAACCGGCCCGGCGCTGCTGCGGACTGAGCTTTACGCCCGCTGCGGTGTCCAGCCAAGCCTGGCCTGCCACCCGAATCTGGCCTTGGATATCCGTCGGTGTCCAAAGCCCGGCGATGGCGCGCAGCATGCTGGTTTTGCCACTGCCAGAGGGCCCGACCAAGGCCACCAGTTCGCCCGCGCCGCAGTCAAACTCGGCCTCCAGCCGGATTGGGCTGGCCGAGCGCAATTGCACTTGCAGGCCGGTCATCAACGCTCCTGCAGGGCGCGGCCACGCTGGCCCACCCGGTCAAAGGCCAGCACCAGGCTCAGCGCCAGCAAGGACACACCCACCAGCGCCAGCGCCATCACATGGGCCGACTGCAAATCCATGCCCTGCACTTTGTCGTAGAGCGACACCGACAAGGTGCGCGTCTCGCCTTCGATGTTGCCGCCCACCATGAGCACCACGCCAAACTCGCCCAGCGTGTGCGCCACCGTGAGCGCCATGCCGGCCAGCAAACCGGGCCAGGCCAGCGGCAGCTCGATGCGCCAAAACGTCTGCCAGCTGGACAGGCCCGAGACCCAGGCCGCTTCGCGCAGGCTGTGCGGCACCGCCGCAAAGGCGCGCTGAATCGGTTGCACCATGAAAGGCAGGTTGACCAGCACGCTCACCAACAACAGGCCTTCGAGGGTGAACACCAGCCGGATGCCCGAGGCCGCCAACCAAGCGCCCAAAGCACTGCCTTGACCCAAAGCCACCAAAAAGTAAAAGCCGATCACCGTGGGGGGCAACAGCAAAGGCAGCAGCAACAAAGCCTCCACCACGGGCCGCCCAGCCCAGGCGGTCACGGCCAGCCAGCGGGCCAGCGCCAGGCCCACCGGCAGCAAAACCAAGGTGGTCAAGACAGCCAATGTCAACGAAACCTGAAGGGCGGACCAATCCATGGGATGAAGAATGCGTGTGCGGAGTTCTGATTATTGCGGCAAGGCATAGCCGTGGCGCACAAAGACTGCCTGGGCTGGCGGGCTGAGCAAAAACCGGTGCCAATTCGCAGCCGCCGCACTGGCGCCATGCAACAACACCATGCGCTGGTGCAGGGGTGTATGCAGATGCACGGGCAAAGGCAAGGCCTGCAATGCGCTGGCGATTTCGGGGGCCGTGGCCAGTGCCAACGCCGTGATGCCGGCTTGCGCGGCACCCGTGGCCACAAACTGGGTGGCCTGGCCGATGTTGTCACCCAACACCTTTTGCGAGGCCGCCAACGGCCCTGCGCCTGCTCGCTGCAAAGCCTCCTCGGCCGCCACCCCATAAGGCGCCAGCGCCGGGTTGGCGATGGCGAATTTGTCACTGGGTTTGAGCGCCCGCACCACTGCCGCCAAACCTTGGTTCAGTGGCAATGCTGAATTTTAGGCACACCAAGGCCAATTGGCCGGTGGCGTAACGTTGTCCCGCATCCACCGTTCGACCCGCTTTGACCAGCTCAGCCACCCAAGCCTCGTCTGCCGAAATGAATTGCTCCACCGGCAAGCCTTGCAAAATTTGACGCGCCAAATTGCCAGATGCACCCAGATTGACGTCCACCTGAACACCTGTTTGCTGCTTGTAAAGCGTGGCCAAGTCAGCAAGCACAAACTTCAGGTTACTGGCCGCAGCCACTTTGATGCGGACTTGCGCCAAGGCCCAAGAGGGCCACAGCAAGGCCCCTGAATACCTAAGGTAACGCCGCCGCTGGTGCCTCCAGGACAAGCCATCGACTCGCATACTTTCATGATTATTTTGCATAGATTTAACGGGGTTTTGGGGCGATCTGGCAAGCAAGAAACAGGCGGTCTCCCTAAAATCGAGACCCTGTTGAGGATCTGCCGATGGCCTGTGCTCAGTATCTCAGCCAACAAGCCGTTTTTTCAAAGCCCCCACTCAGCGTCTTTGAAAAACGATTTTCAAACTTTGGAGCCTCCCCATGAACTCACCCGCGATGCAGGGCCTGAACCTGAACACGCCCGCGTACGTCAAAAACGCCAAATTGATCGCCTGGGTGGCCGAAATGGCCGCCTTGTGCAAGCCCGCCAACATCTACTGGTGTGACGGCTCCCAAGAAGAATACGACCGCCTGTGCGCCGAACTGGTGGCTGCGGGCACCTTCAAAAAGCTCAACCCTGCCAAGCGCACCAACTCTTACCTGGCTTGGTCCGACCCGTCAGACGTCGCCCGCGTGGAAGACCGCACCTACATCTGCTCGGCCAAAAAAGAAGACGCCGGCCCCACCAACAACTGGATGGAACCCGCGCAAATGCGCGCCACTCTGAACCCGCTGTTTGACGGCTGCATGGCGGGCCGCACCATGTATGTGGTGCCTTTCTCGATGGGCCCCTTGGGCTCGCACATCAGCCACATCGGTATCGAACTCAGCGACAGCGCTTATGTGGCCGTGAACCAGAAAATCATGACCCGCATGGGCAAAGCCGTGTACGACGTGCTGGGCACCGATGGCGAATTCGTGCCTTGCATGCACACCGTGGGCGCGCCTTTGGCCGCCGGCGAAAAAGACACCACCAGCTGGCCTTGCAACCCCAGCACCAAATACATCGTCCACTACCCCGAGACCCGCGAGATCTGGTC
>JACDQO010000057.1 GCA_015657605.1 Limnohabitans sp.
AAAAACCAAACCAGGTGTTGGACTCGTAGCCGGGCAAGACATCGGCAATCGCGGGGATGCCCGGGGCGAGCGCTGTGGGTTTGAGAGTGGTCACACCCAAGGCACGCAAGCGGCCGTCGCGCACATGCGGCATGCCGGTGGGCAGGCTGTCAAACAGCACGTCCACTTTGCCCGAGATCAGGTCGGGGATGGCCAGCGCCGTGCCCTTGTAGGGAAT
Organism: Limnohabitans sp.; assembly: GCA_015657605.1. GTDB lineage: Bacteria > Pseudomonadota > Gammaproteobacteria > Burkholderiales > Burkholderiaceae_C > Limnohabitans_A. The sequence continues at coordinate 218 of JACDQO010000057.1, forward strand.
GTGCACCACGAACACATCGGCCTGCGCCTTGAACAGCTCGGCCGACAACTGCACGATGGTGCCGTTGCCGCTCGAAGCGTAATTCAAACGTCCTGGGTTTTTCTTGGCATAGTCGACCCATTCCTTGACGGTTTTGGCGGGCGAGTTGTTGGGCACCAGCATGATGCTGGGCGCATTGCCCAAATGCGCAATGGGCGTGAAGTCGCGCACCGCGTCGTAGGGCATGCGCGGGTTCAGGTTGGGGCCAATCGAGTGCGTGCTGGAGGTCGAGAGAAGCAGTGTGTAGCCGTCGGGGCTGGCCTTGGCAGCCAGGTCTGCGCCCAAAGTGCCGCCAGCACCAGGGCGGTTTTCCACCACCAAAGTTTGGCCGAGCTTTTCGCTGATCTTTTGCGACAAGGTGCGGGCAAACAAATCGGTGGCACCACCCGCTGGAAACGGCACGATCAAGCGCACGGGCTTGGTGGGGTAGCCCTGCGCCTGGGCCAGGCCCAGGCCAGCCAGAGAGAGCGTGAGCGCAGACAGTGCACGCAACAGATGTCTTTTTTCATGGTGATGTTCCGGTCGATGACTGACGCAGCCATATGGGAAATGATTCTCTCAGAGGGCCTGTGCGCTCGCTGAACCCAAGTGACAAGACCATGGTCTGCACCTGCATGATGCGCACCAACGACAACGGCCTCCGAAGAGGCCGTTGTGGCTTAAGGCGCAGTGCGGTCAGTCTTCGACGAAAGCTTCTTCGCGTTTCGACTTGATCGAGGGCAAAGTCACAATGATCAACAGCAGCAAGGCTACGGCCAACAAGCTGGCAGACAACGGACGGGTCACAAAGACGCTCCAGTCACCACGCGAGAGCAGCATGGCGCGGCGCAGGTTTTCTTCCATCATTGGCCCCAAGATGAAGCCCAGCAGCAAAGGAGCTGGCTCCATGCCCAGTTTGATGAAGGTGTAACCGATCACGCCAAACATGGCCACCATCCAAATGTCCCAAGTGTTGTTGTTGGTCGAGTAAACGCCAATCGCGCAGAACAACACAATGGCCGGGAACAACCAGCGGTAAGGCACCGACAGCAACTTGATCCAAATGCCGATCAAAGGCAGGTTCAAGATGATGAGCATGGCATTGCCGAGCCACATCGAGGCGATCAGGCCCCAGAACAACTCGGGGTTGCTGGTCATGACCTGAGGGCCAGGCTGGATGTTGTGAATGGTCATCGCGCCCACCATCAAAGCCATCACCGCGTTGGGTGGGATGCCCAAGGTCAGCAAAGGAATGAACGAAGTTTGCGACGCGGCATTGTTGGCAGATTCAGGCGCCGCCACACCGCGGATGTTGCCTTGACCAAAAGGCACTTCACCCTCATTGATTTTGGTTTTCTTCTCGATGGTGTAGGCCGCAAAAGCCGACAGCAAGGCACCGCCACCGGGCAAAATACCCAGAGCCGAACCCAAAGCAGTACCGCGCAAAACGGCTGGCACCATGCGTTTGAAGTCTTGTGCAGTGGGCATCAAACCTGTCAACTTTGGCAGTGAAGACTTCACGCTCTTCATCGGGCTTGGACAGGTTGGAGATGATCTCACCGTAGCCGAACACACCCATGGCGATCACGATGAAGCCAACGCCGTCGGTCAACTCAGGGATGTCAAAGCTGTAGCGGGCCACACCGGAGTTCACGTCGGTACCGATCAAGCCCATCAACAGACCCAAAACGATCATGCCGACCGCCTTGATCAGGGAGCCCGAAGCCAAAACAACGGCGCCGATCAAACCCAAGACCATGAGAGAGAAATACTCGGCAGGGCCGAACTTGAAGGCCACTTCGGTCAATGGCGCTGCGAAAGCCGCCAAGATCAAAGTGCCTACGCAACCCGCAAAGAAAGAACCCATGCCGGCAGCGGCCAGGGCTGGACCCGCACGGCCTTTGCGGGCCATTTGGTAACCGTCGATCATGGTCACCACCGACGAGGCTTCACCCGGGAGGTTCACCAAAATGGCCGTGGTCGAGCCGCCATACTGAGCGCCGTAGTAAATACCGGCCAGCATGATCAAAGCCGCGATGGGCGGCAAGGCATACGTGGCTGGCAGCAACATGGCGATGGTGGCCACAGGGCCCACGCCAGGCAGCACACCGATCAAGGTGCCCAACAAGCAACCGATGAAAGCGTAAATCAGGTTTTGGAAGGTGAAAGCCACCCCAAAACCGAGCGCGAGATTGTCAAACAAGTCCATGAATTATTTCTCCTCAACCGGTGATGAAGGTGGGCCAAACTGGGAACTGCAGCTTCAAGAGCAACACGAACGCGCAGTAGCAACCGATGGACAAAATGGTGGCCAAAATGGCCACTTCCTTGACCTTGTAGGTGTCACCCGCCAAGCTCACCACAAAGGTGGTGCCGAAGATGGCCACGATCAAACCCATGGCTGGCACACCCAAACTGGGCAAACCAGCGAGCAAGATGCCAAACAGCAAGTTGCCCGCGATGATGAAGAACAAGGGCTTCCATGCCCATTTGCCGATTTTGTCGCCGCCGGGTGATTTCACCACCATGGCCTTGAACATGATGAAAAGACCGATGAGGGCCAATATCACGCCCAACAGCAAGGGGAAGAAGCCGGGACCCATGCGTGCGCTGGTGCCAATTTTGTAACCGGTGGCACCGATGGCAAAAGCACCGCCAACGCAGGCGTACAGCAGTCCGGAGAAAAAGTCTTTTTGACTCTTGATGATCACGATAGCGCTCCTCTGATTTGAGTTGGCGCAATTCTGCGGGAATCCAACCTCCAAAGTGATGTGGGTTACACCTATGTCCCGAGCGTGACCAAGCTATGGTTTACCCTGATGGCTACCCCACCTTGCACCGACGTCTTGGCCTGCCTCAACGGGTCAAGGGCTTGAAAACTTGTAGCCATTTGGTGGCGGGCCAGCCCCATTTGTCTTGGATCGCGCTGGCCGCTTGCGCCAGGGCATCACGGGATGGGCGGCTGGGAGTGCGTTGGGCCAATACGATGGCATTGCCCTCTCGGGTCGGCTTGAAAGCCCAGATGGCGTCTTGGCCAAACGCTTCAGAAATTTTTTGCAAACTCTCGGCGTAACTGGAGGAGCGGCCAAACAAATTGACGGTCATGCAGCCTTGGGGGCTGAGCAGTTCGCGGCAATGGCGGTAAAAGTCCAAGGAGTCCAACACGGGTGCCGCAGCCTCGTCGTCGTACAAGTCCACCTGCAGCGCATCCACGGTGCCGCGCCACTCGTCTTTTTGAATTTCAAGCGACGCATCGGCCAACACCACGCGCAAACGTTCGTCGTCGGGTGGGAGGCGAAACCAACCCCGGCAGGCATGCAAAACCCCGGGTTCGAGCTCCACGGCCGTGCCAGGTCATTTGAGGTTT
>JACDQO010000007.1 GCA_015657605.1 Limnohabitans sp.
CCGCTCCGGCGGCTACGGCGGTGGTGGCGATCGCTCCGGCGGTGGCGGCTACGGCGGTGGCGGCGGTGGTCGCGGCGGCTACTAAGCCCTGCAAACCCCGCTAACGGCAGCAATGCCGTTGCACAATTTGGGGTTCAGCCTTTTGGCTGAGCTCAGACATCAAAGGCTTCAAGACTTCGGTTTTGAAGCCTTTTTTGTTTTTCGCCCTTGTGGGTGATGGGCCCTGATTGCAAACGCCTGCGCCCATTTGCTCGGCATAAACGCCAACGCCACCCGAAGGTGGTGTTGGCATTGGGCTGGCTTGAGCTCAGCTTATGCGGTTTTTGCCGCGTCCACGTTGCGCAACTTGATGTGCAATTCGCGCAACTGCTTCTCGTCCACAGGGCTGGGGGCTTGCGTGAGCAAACACTGAGCGCGCTGGGTCTTGGGGAAAGCAATCACATCGCGGATCGATTCGGCACCGGTCATCAAGGTGACGATGCGGTCCAAACCGAAGGCCAAGCCGCCGTGGGGTGCGCGCCGTATTGCAGGGCGTCAAGCAAGAAACCGAATTTGAGCTGGGCTTCTTCGGGCGTGATCTTCAACGCGTCAAACACTTTTTGCTGCACGTCGGCGCGGTGGATACGCACCGAGCCGCCGCCCATTTCCCAGCCGTTCAAGACCATGTCGTAGCCCTTGGAAATGCACTTCTCGGGCGCGGTGACCATCCAGTCTTCGTGACCGTCTTTGGGCGCGGTGAAGGGGTGGTGCACTGCGGCCCAACGGTCGTTCTCTTCGTCGTGCTCGAACATGGGGAAGTCGACCACCCACATCGGGGCCCAGCGGCTCTCGAACAAACCGTTTTTCTTGCCAAACTCGCTGTGGCCGATCTTGATGCGCAAGGCACCAATGGCGTCGTTGACGATTTTTGCCTTGTCGGCACCGAAGAAAATCAGGTCGCCGTTTTGTGCACCCGAGCGCTCCAACACCGCTTGGAGTGCGGCGTCGTGGATGTTCTTGACGATGGGCGACTGCAAACCATCACGGCCTTTGGACAGGTCGTTGACACGGATGTAAGCCAGGCCCTTGGCGCCGTAGATCTTGACGAACTCGGTGTAAGCGTCGATCTCGCCGCGGCTGATGCCACCGCCTTCGACAGAACCACCCGGCACACGCAGCGCGACCACACGGCCGCCTTTCATGTTGGCCGCACCCGAAAACACCTTGAAGTCCACATCGCCCATGACGTCGGTCACTTCGGTGAACTGGAGCTTGACGCGCAGGTCCGGCTTGTCAGAGCCGTACAGATGCATCGCGTCTTGGTAGGTCATGACCGGGAATTCGCCGAGGTCCACACCGATGGTGTTTTGGAACACGCGCTTGATCATGCCTTGGAACATGTCGCGGATCTCTTCTTCGGTCAGGAACGATGTTTCGATATCGATCTGGGTGAATTCGGGCTGGCGGTCGGCGCGCAAGTCTTCATCGCGGAAGCACTTGGTGATCTGGTAATAACGGTCGTAGCCGGCCACCATCAAGAGCTGCTTAAACAGCTGGGGCGACTGGGGCAGCGCGAAGAATTGACCGTCATGCACACGGCTGGGCACCAAATAGTCGCGTGCGCCTTCGGGTGTGCTCTTGGTGAGCATCGGGGTTTCGATGTCGACAAAGCCGTTCTCGTCCAAGTACTTGCGTACCTCCATCGCCACCTTGTAGCGCAGCATCAGGTTGTTTTGCATGTAGGGGCGACGCAGGTCGAGCACGCGGTGTGTGAGGCGGGTCGTCTCCGACAGGTTGTCGTCGTCGATTTGGAAGGGTGGCGTGACCGATTCGTTCAAGACGATCAGCTCATGGCACAGCACCTCGATCTTGCCGCTCTTGAGAACGTCGTTGCTGGTGCCTCGGGGCGCGCACGCACCACACCTTTGATCTGCACGCAGTATTCGTTGCGCACGTCCTCGGCCACTTTGAACATGTCGGGACGATCGGGATCGCACACCACCTGCACATAACCTTCGCGGTCGCGCAGGTCGATGAAGATGACGCCGCCATGGTCACGGCGGCGGTTGACCCAGCCACACAGGCTCACGGTTTGACCGGTCAGGGCTTCGGTCACTTGACCGCAGTAATGGGAACGCATGGACATGTTGTACTTTCTGAAATCGCAAAAACAGTTCGGTAAAAAAGGGGCTCAGGCAGCAGGTGGCTTCAGGGCATCGGCGCTTGGCTTGGTGCCACGTACAGGAGGCACCATGACCCCCATGGAAATGATGTACTTGAGGGCGTCATCCACGGTCATGTCGAGTTCGACCACGTCGGCCTTGGGCATCATCAAAAAGAAGCCCGATGTCGGGTTGGGCGTGGTCGGCACATACACACTGACCATGGGCTGGTTCATGTGGGTGGCCACCTCTCCGCCTGGGGTGCCCGTTAAAAAAGCCACAGTCCACGAGCCTTGCCGGGGGTATTGCACCAACAGCGCCTTGGAAAAGGCATGGCCGCTGCCCGAAAACAAGGTGTCGGCCACCTGCTTGACGCTGGTGTAGATGCTGCGAACCACGGGGATACGGTTCATCATGCCGTGCCATTTGCGCAACCACCATTGGCCAAACATGTTGGCCACGAACACACCCGTGGCAAAAATGAACACGGCCACAATGGCCACGCCCAAGCCAGGCACACCGCGCAGGTATTCGGCATTGGCATGAATGCCTGGGATCAGGGTGTCGGCCGCATGAAGCACCGCCCGGAAAATGGCATCCAAAACGCCCACCAGCCACATGATGACCCACACCGTGATGCCCATGGGCAGCCACACCAGCAAGCCAGTGATGAAATATTGTTTGAAGCTGCGGTTTTTCATGCGGGCGATCGGTGAGGGGCGGGACTCAGTGAAACCGAACCAGTTTCAATGGCAGGCACAAGAAGCCGCACAAGCTCCGGCACTGCTGGAAGTGGTCGAGGCAGGCGTCGCGTCACCGCCCGTAGAGGCGGCAGGTGCAGGCGATGCCACTGCGTCGGCTGTGGCAGCAGCTGCTGGCACTGTGGTGGCTGCCGAGCCGCCGCCTTTGAAATCGGTGGCGTACCAACCCGTGCCTTTGAGTTGAAAGCCTGGGGCTGTGAGCTGTTTGTTGAATTTGGGCGCACCGCAAACCGGGCAATCGGTCAGGGCATCGTCGCTCATTTTTTGCAATACATCCTTGGCATGGCCGCAGGCGTCGCATTTGTAAGCGTAAATGGGCATGGAAAAGCCTTTGAAGGTGGTGCAAGAAAACCTTCAATTATAGGCTTGGCTGAGCCATCACGACTCAGCGGTCATGGGTTCAGGGGTGCGCCTTGGCTTAGTATTCAACGAACCGTCGAATCGTGGGCCGCATGGCCCAAAGCGCTGGCGATCGACTGACCCCGATTGGGAAAAATTGCTGGCGTCAGGGAGCCCAGCAACATGCCCACGATGGACGCCATCAAACCCAGCAAGTTGGCCGGTATCAGGGTATCGGGTATCCAAAAATTGAACACCAGCCAAGTGCCGACGCCCAACACCACCGAGAACAGAGCACCTTGGGTGTTGGCACGCCGCCAGAAAGCCCCGGCCACCAAAGGTACGAATGCGCCAGTCAAGGTCACGTTGTAAGCGTTTTGCACCATTTCATACATGGTGCTCGTGCTGTTCATGGCAAACAACAAGGCGCACGCCGTGAAGCTGACCAATGTGACGCGCAACAGCAGCAAAAACTGGCGATCGCTCATGCGGGGCACGAAAGGCTTGAGCACGTTTTCGGTGAAGGTGGCGGTGGGTGCCAACAAAGCGCCACTGGCGGTGGACAAAATGGCCGAGAGCAAAGCGCCGAAGAACAAGATTTGCGCCCACATCGGCATCTGACCCAAGACCAAATCGGGCAGGATGCGCTGGATGGCGCGGGCATCTTCCGAATCGAACAAGGCCTTGAGTTCAGGGTGAGCGATCAAGGCCGCGTAGGCGATGTACAAGGGAATAAAGGCCATCACAAAGTACATCAGGCCGCCAATGATGGTCCCCCTGACGGCAGTCTTTTCGTCCTTGGCACTGGTCATGCGCTGGAACACGTCTTGCTGCGGAATGGAGCCAAATGCGAACGCAAAGAAAGCACCCGCCATGGCCCACCAAGCAGCGGCATCCATGTCGGCCGGGAACATGTCGAATTTACCGTCGGCTGCGGCTTGAGCAATGACTTTGTCAAACCCACCGGCGTTGCCTCCCACCAACAAGGCCACCGCCATCAACCCCACCACGATCACCACCGTCTGAAACAAGTCGGTGAAAGCCACCGACCACATGCCGCCAAACACGGTGTAAACCAGCACGACGGCTGCGCCCATCATGATGGCGTGGTTCAGGTCAATCGCACCCGAAGACAACACATGGATGACCAAGCCCAGCGCCGTCAGTTGCGCCGAAGTCCAACCCAAATAGGACACCACAATCGCCACACTGGTCAACACCTCCACGGACTTGCCGTAGCGAACCTTGTAAAAGTCACCAATGGTCAAAAGGTTCAAACGGTAAAACAGCTTGGCAAACAGCAAAGCAGCCAACACCAGGCACACCGAAGCGCCAAAGGGGTCGCCAGGGATGCCATTCAAGCCGTCTTTGGCAAATGTGGCCGACACCGACAACACCGTTTCGGCACCAAACCAAGTGGCAAACACCGTGGCCACGTTCATGTAAAGCGGCAAACTTCGGCCCGCCACCAGATAGTCTTTGGCCCCATGGACCCTGCGTGCTGCAAAAAGACCAATGCAAATGGTCACTGTCAAATAAGCGATCACAAAAGTCAGCAACACCTTCGTCCCCTCCAGATATCAAGAATCACATGAACAGCTGCAAATGCATGGCGATTTGTAAAACCGCCAAGGAGACCACAAAACCCAGTCCAGCGTAAATCAGGGTTTGCAGCAGTTTGTTGGTTCTGCGCTGCTCTGCCAACAAGTGCTCGATCTGCGCCGCATCGTTCGAACGCGGTTGCTTGAGGTAATCACTCAGCAAACGGGGCAACTGGGGCAATAACTTGGCGTAATGCGGGGCCTGGGCTTTGAGCTCCTCCCAAAGCTTTTTAGGTCCGATTTGCTCCAGCATCCAAGTTTCCAAGAAAGGCTTGGCCGTGCTCCACAGATCCAGCTCAGGGTCCAGATCGCGACCCAAGCCTTCGATGTTGAGCAAGGTTTTTTGCAACAACACCAACTGCGGCTGGATTCAACTTGAAACGGCGTGACGTCTGGAACAGGCGCATCAACACCATGCCCAAAGAAATTTCCTTGAGCGGGCGATCAAAGTAGGGCTCGCACACAGCGCGAATGGCCGATTCCAGCTCATCGACCCGCGTCTCGGCGGGCACCCAGCCCGACTCGATGTGCAGCTCAGCCACGCGTTTGTAGTCACGGCGAAAAAACGCGGTGAAGTTTTGCGCCAGGTACTCTTTGTCGTATTCGGTGAGCGTGCCCACGATGCCGAAATCGAGC
>JACDQO010000058.1 GCA_015657605.1 Limnohabitans sp.
AGTGCTTCGCCACTGTCGTTATTCACTGGGCGCTGATGGCCGTGAGGCTTTGGATCACGTTGACTGGCGGCATGCAGCAGATCCAGGGTGACCGCATCCGCCGACAAGGTCTCCGGGGTGTAGATGATTTTCCAAGGCAATTCAGAAACGTTTTGGCCACCGTCCAACTTCACCCGCGAAGCCCACTGAGGGACTTGAGTCAGCACATCTTGGCCCTCCAACCGCAACCAGACGCCCGACACCCCAAGCAAAACCAAAATTCCCAGAAGGGCCGATAAGCCAGGCGTACCCCAACGGATCCAAATCGGCAGGCTTTTCAATGAAGTACGGACTTTCATACGGTCACCTCCGAGCCATCACGTTGGACACACGTCGCCCATCCAGCAGACAGTGATCCGTGGTCAAAACATAGGCGGCAAGTAAGCGGCGCTGAAAACTCATGGTCAGTTGGCAATGATGTTTTCTCGGGCGATCTTCCAACGGCCTTTGTGCAGCACCATGTCCAGACGCTTGCGCTGAGTCGAAGAAATATTGTCGGACTCGTATATTTGACTGAATCTCACCACCACTTTGGGACCAACGCGCTCATAAGAAAAATGACGCACCGAAACACGTATGAATTTTCGCCCCACAATTCTGGAGGTTCTCTCCGCTTCCCAAGCAGCGCGTGAAGGTAATTTGTAGGGGGTGAACTCTGGCGAATAAGCGGCAAAGTAGGCGGTCATGTTTTGTGCGCTCCAAGCTTTCGCCCAAGACTCGACCGCCGTCTGAATCAATTGACCCGTAGCAGCATCCACCTCGGATGGATGGTTCTCAGGCTTGCTGTCTGGCTTGGCCGCTGACTTGCTCTCAGGCTTGGTCGCAGGCGGTTCGGCTTGTACCGGTTTGTTGTCCACCTTGGCCACGGGGGCAAGAGGGGGAGCGCCCGGCAGACTGGCTGGAGTCACTCCCGTTGTTTCGGCCGTTTTGACCGGGTTGGCCAGTGGAGTTGTAGCCAACATGGTCAACTTGGCAAAACTTTCTTTCAAGGGCAGTTCGGACTGCAAAGCACGCGCATAAGCTCTGCGAGAAAGGTCAGATTGAAGGCTTTGCAAATTTTGGTGCACCACCCAAAGGGATGGCACGCGCTGAATCCCCGCAGTCAGCCAGCGCTTGGCCTCTTCGTGTTGCCCCAAACTGGCGTGCAGCACGCCCAAGTTGTTGTAAGCCTCCAGCATGTCTGGACGCAGTTTCACCAGCGCTGTGAAGCAGGCAATGGCTTTGTCGGTTTGATTTTGATTGGCTTGCGCGACGCAGTGCAGCAATTGCAGGTTAGGCTCGGCATCGGGCTTTTGCAGTTGACGAGCGCTTTCCTTGACCGCCTCGTCCAATCGCCCCGATTGAATCAGGCCACGGACCTCCTCGGCAGCATTCTTGGAGGGGGTGGCGGCTTCAGTGGTCAACCGGGTCTGTGCAAAGGCCGCATGACCCGCCCAGAGCGTCAAAAAACACCCGCCCAGTACCGCAGACAAAACGCTCCATCTCTGCTTCAAGGTGCGCACTTGATGCCATGCCATGAGAAAGTTTCGCCCCAAGCCGACTGGCAACCAGCGCCGAAGGTGGCACGCCGGTTGCCGTCAAATGCGCAGCTTGGCCCCATCGACCAAAATGGACATCTGGAAAGCGGGTACAGGTGAATGGGGTGCCAACTGACATGCACGAGGCTTTAGAACCGAAAGACCAAGTCATAAATTCAAAGTATTCAATATATTTATTTGATTTTGTCAGTTTTAGCTTATCACGGGTTCGCCCCCAATTCCTGTCATGCAAGCAAGCGGCAAATCGGCGTTTAAACTGCTTCCTCATGTTCCAACACTCGCCTCTCATCCGCATCCTGAATATCCATCCGTATGGGTCAGCCATGGCCTTGGCGGTGGTGCTGAGCGCTTGGGGTAGCGCTGCGTCGGCACAGTCGGAAACAACCGCCCACACCTCAAAAAAAATCCCTGCCAGCACTTCTTCGGTCAAAGATCCACGCGAAGCGATGGCCAAAAAATCGCGGGCCTTGGCCAAACCCAAGGCCCCAAAATCACACAAAAAAACCCAGACGTCCAAACAGGCCAAAGGTGCGGCCGTCCCTGCTGCCTTGGCCGCTGGCCTGTTTTTCAGCGAATCGAACGCGGCCATGGACTGGTCAAGCCAAGCGGCTGAACGCTTGCAGCTGGACCCGCAATGGGTGCGAAAACACTTGGGTCAAGCCCGCCGACTGCATTCGGTAGAACGCTTGGTTCTACCCCCCAGCAGCCCTGCCGCCAAAAACTGGGCGGCTTACCGCGCCCGTTTCATCGAGCCCCAACGCATCCAGGCAGGCCTGCGTTTTTGGCAAACCCACCGCAGCGCACTAGAGCGTGCAGAGCGTGAATTCGGTGTGCCCGCCTCGGTGGTGGTGGCCATCATTGGGGTGGAAACTTTTTATGGCCAATACACGGGCAACTTCCGCGTCATCGATGCCTTGGCCACTTTGGCTTTCCACTTCCCGGCCGCACACCCGAGAGCTGCAGCCAGAGAAAGTTTTTTCAAAGGCGAATTGGAACAATTTTTGGTGCTCACCTCGCGCAGCGGGGCCGATCCTCTGAGCATTCGGGGCAGCTATGCCGGCGCCATGGGCTTGCCGCAGTTCATGCCCTCCAGCTGGGCGCGCCACGCGGTGGACTTTGATGGCAATGGCGGCATCGACCTGTTTGGCAGCCCGACCGACGCCATCGGCTCGGTGGCCAACTACTTCAAAGCCTTTGATTGGCGGCCCGGGATGCCCACGCACTACCCCGTCACCCTCACCCCTGGCCAAACCGACATGGACAGCCTGATGGCCCCGGACATCTTGCCCACCTTCAGCGTGGCCAACTTTGTCAGCAAAGGCGCCAGCCTGTCTGGGGCTGCCCTGCAACACACAGGACCCTTGGCCTTGATCGAATTGCGCAACGGCACGGAGGCGCCCAGCTACGTGGCGGGTACAGAAAACTTCTACGCCATCACCCGCTACAACTGGTCCAGCTACTACGCCATGGCGGTGATTGATCTGGCCGAGGCGGTGGCGCGGGAAATGCAAAGCAGCCGCTGAGGGCTGTCACCCATGAACCCCCTCAACCCCAAAAAACTGTTGCTCACGAAATGGACTGCGGTCAAGCCCGTGGCCAA
>JACDQO010000008.1 GCA_015657605.1 Limnohabitans sp.
AATAGGTCATGGCACAGAAAAAGGCGGCGGCTCTACGCGCAACGGTCGTGATTCCAAGCCAAAAATGCTCGGCGTCAAGGCTTTCGGTGGTGAACTGATCAGCGCTGGCTCGATCATTGTTCGTCAACGTGGCACCAAGTTCCATGCAGGCAGCAATGTCGGCATTGGCAAAGACCACACTTTGTTTGCTTTGGTTGACGGCCACGTGTCGTTCTCGACCAAGGGTGAGCTCAGCAAGCACATGGTCAATGTGACACCGGCTGTTTAAGCCTGTCGCGCCCATGGCGAAGAGGAGCCCCGCAAGCCGGGGCTCTTCGCTTTTCAGGACTTGCGTGCATTGAGGCCCGGGGTCCAGCTACACTGGAATTCTCATGAAGTTCGTTGACGAAGCCTATATTGACATCGCCGCAGGTGACGGCGGGAACGGCTGCGTCTCGTTCCGTCATGAAAAATACAAAGAATTCGGTGGTCCCAACGGGGGCGATGGCGGCCGAGGCGGGCATGTGTTCGCATTTGCCGACATCAACCTGAACACTTTGGTCGATTACCGCTATTCGCGCCGCCACGAGGCCAAGCGGGGTCAGCATGGCATGGGCTCCGACATGTTCGGCGCCGCTGGCGACGACGTCACTCTGAAAATGCCCGTGGGGACCATCATCACCGACGCCGAAACCGGTGAAGTGCTGTATGAATTGCTGGTGCCAGGTGAAACCATCATGATCGCCAAGGGCGGTGATGGCGGCTTTGGCAACATGCGCTTCAAAAGCGCCATAACCGTGCCCCGCGTCAAAAGACGCCAGGCTGGTTGGGTGAAAAGAAAGAACTCAAGCTCGAATTGAAGGTTCTGGCCGACGTGGGTCTGCTGGGCATGCCCAATGCGGGCAAATCCACCTTCATCGCGGCGGTGTCCAACGCCCGCCCCAAAATCGCCGATTACCCTTTCACCACCTTGCACCCCAACTTGGGCGTGGTGCGCGTGGGCCCGGAGCAGAGCTTTGTGGTGGCCGATGTGCCGGGCCTGATCGAGGGCGCCTCAGAGGGCGCAGGTCTGGGCCATTTGTTTTTGCGCCACTTGCAGCGCACCCGTTTGTTGCTGCATGTGGTGGACTTTGCCCCGTTTGACGAAAACGTCGATCCGGTGCAACAAGCCAAAGCCATCGTGGCCGAGCTCAAAAAATACGATCCCGGCCTGTACAACAAGCCGCGCTGGTTGGTGCTCAATAAGCTGGACATGGTGCCCGCCGAAGAGCGCGAGGCCCGCGTCAAGGACTTCATCAAGCGCATGCGCTACAAAGGCCCGGTTTTCCAGATTTCGGCCCTGACCCGCGAAGGCTGCGAGCCCTTGATCAAAGAGATTTACAAGCACATCCGTGCCCAGCAAATCATCGAGCAAGGCGTGGTCGACATTGACCCCCGCTTCAAGGAACAGGACAAGCCGCAAGAGCCCGATGCCGATGATCCGCGCTTCAAGCCGCTGCCTTCGGATGCCGATTAAATCGGTTCAACAGGGCCAATCACCCATCAAACCTGAGCCCTGTTACTCCCTTTCAACGCCAACGCAAACCTTCGATGACCCTTTCAGCCGTATCCACTCTGTTGCGTGATGCCCGCCGCATCGTCGTCAAAGTCGGCTCCAGCCTGGTGACCAACGAGGGGCGTGGTCTGGACGACGCTGCGATTGGCGAATGGTGCCGCCAAATGGCGCTGCTCAGTGCCCAAGGCAAAGAAGTGGTCATGGTGTCCAGTGGTGCGATCGCTGAGGGCATGAAGCGTCTGGGCTGGACGACCCGCCCGATTGAAGTGCCCGCCCTGCAAGCCGCCGCCGCCGTGGGCCAGATGGGCCTTGCGCAAATGTACGAGACCAAGCTGCGCGAGAACGGCATGGGCAGTGCCCAGGTTTTGCTGACCCACGCCGATTTGGCCGATCGTGAGCGTTACCTCAATGCCCGCTCGACCTTGCTCACCTTGTTGCAGCACCGCGTGCTTCCAGTGATCAACGAAAACGACACGGTCGTCAACGACGAGATCAAGTTTGGCGACAACGACACCTTGGGCGCTTTGGTCGCTAATTTGATTGAGGCTGATTTGCTGATCATTTTGACGGACCAAAAAGGCCTGTTCACCGCCGATCCCCGCAAAGACCCATCCGCCACTTTTGTGCATGAAGCCCGTGCCGGCGATGCAGCACTCGAAGCCATGGCCGGCGGTGCGGGCTCAAGTTTGGGCAGGGGCGGGATGATCACCAAAATCTTGGCGGCCAAAAGGGCTGCTGGCTCGGGGGCTTCCACCGTGATCGCTTGGGGCCGCGAACCCGATGCGCTGCTTCGCTTGTGTCAAGGCGACAACATGGGCACCTTGCTGGTGGCCCAAACCGCCAAACAGCAAGCCCGCAAGCAGTGGATGGCCGATCATTTGCAAATGCGGGGCTCGGTCACGGTGGATGCAGGAGCGGCGCACAAGGTGCTGACCGAAGGCAAAAGTTTGCTGCCCATTGGCATGACGGGGGTGGCAGGCGATTTTTCTCGCGGCGATGTGATTGCCATCAAAGACGAGCAAGGCGCTGAAATTGCCAGGGGTCTGGCCAACTATGCCAGTGCCGAAGCGCGTTTGCTTTGTCGCAAACCCTCTCACGACTACGAGGCATTGTTGGGCTACTCTGCGGAGCCTGAGATGGTGCATCGGGACAACCTGATTTTGTCCAGATGATCCAGATGCTGCCTTAGCCTTGGGGGTTGGGGTCGAAACTGGCGCCAGGCGGCAGTTCCATGTGCATCGGTGGCGGTATGTCCATCGGCCCGCTCTGGCCGTTGTCTGGGTCCATGCCATCGCGTGGACCCCGGTTGCCACCCCGCAAATAGCGGTTTTGTCTGTCTTGCCGGGGCAGGTAGCGGGCCAGTTCGGTCAAGGCCATTTCGTACACGCCGCGTTTGAACTCGACCACCACATCCAGCGGCACCCAGTAGTCGTTCCAACGCCAAGCGTCGAACTCGGGATGGTCGGTGGCGCG
>JACDQO010000059.1 GCA_015657605.1 Limnohabitans sp.
GAAGAGGCCGACCGCCTGTACAAACAAGCCCACTCCGGCGATCGCGGCCTTGCCAGCCCGATTGCCGCGCTGCCATTTGCGCCGCCAGCATGATTTATGCCGAAATTGGCCACCAATTGCGCCGCGATGGTTTGGATTCGGTCAACAAACGCACAGTGGTCAGCACCACTCGCAAGCTCATGCTGCTGGCCAGTGCATGGACCCAGGTGCATTGGATCCGCGTGAGCGCGCACACCCCACAGCCACTGGAGGCGATCGTGGGCTTGGTGCAAGGCTGCCGCGATGCCGTGCAGCAAACGGGCAACAAAGCGTATTTTCCAAACCGCGCCATGCCCCAGCGCGTGGCCTGGATGCTGGACCTGCTGGAGCGCCGCGAAGCAGAGCGCTTGGGCCGCAACGCATGAATGCCACGTCCATGACACGCTTCTCGACATGGAGCGTCCGATGAGGGTTCCCAGCCACAGCATCAACGTGCGCTTGCTCTACGTGAGCCGCGCAGTCGGCCCGCAAACCACCACCATGACCACGAGCATCCTGTCGCAAGCCCAAGCGCACAACGAGGCCAAAGGCATCACCGGTGTGCTCTGCCAAGGTCAAGGATTTTTCTTCCAGGTGATCGAAGGTGAGCGCAGCCAAGTGAACGCCGTGTACCGCCGCATCTGCGCCGACGCTAGGCACCAAGATGTGGACTTGCTGCATTACGAAGAAATCAACGAACGGCGCTTTGGCCAATGGTCCATGGCGCTGATCCACCTGTCGGTGGACGACCCCATGGTCAAACTCCAGCACCCCGACTTTGACCCTTATTCCGCCACGGCGCCAAGGTCATGAAACAAGTCATCGACTTGTTGGAGGGCGGTCAGCCCATTCGTTTGCCAGAAACTTGAACCTCTTGCGAAGGTCTGCCCGACTTTTGCAGCCGCACGTCCCACTGCCCTTGATTGACAGTGCCCTGGCGGGCTTTGAAGTCATGCTCAGCCAAGCTTCACCCCCAGCGCCCCACGCCCTAGACGGATTTTTGCGCAATGGCAGGGCATGCCCGAAGCGTTCAAGGCCATTGCAACAAGAGATGCGGGATGAACAACAGCACGTGCGATGTCATCCGATGAGCCATCACCGCGACATTGGCATTGACGAGATCGTGCACATCCGTAAATAGCTTCACGCTCGCACCGTCAAATCAAACTCCCCCGCGCCGCCTGCACCACCGCACGGCTCAGGCCATCGAGCAGGGCCGAGGCAGCGCGGGTTTCTTGCCAATACAGCGGCACATCCAGCGGCGTTTCTGGCACCAACTCAACCAGCGTGCCGAGCTTCAGGTGCGGCGCGATCAAGGTTTCGGGGTGCAGGCCCCAGCCCATGCCGGCCAGACCGGCGGTGATGAAGGCTTGCGTGGAGGGCAAGCTGTGCCGGGGCAACTCCACCTGCCGGTGGCACAAGCGCCTGACCCAGCGCGCTTGCAAATCGTCTTGCGGGTTGAACACCAGGCTGGGCGCCTCGGACAAGCGTCCGGCCGTCACGCCGTCGGGAAAATAACGTGCCACATAAGCCGGGCTGGCTGCAGCCAGGTAGCGCATGGCGCCCAGTGGGCGACTGTTGCAACCGGTGGCGGGTCTGGCCGTAGCGGTCACAGCCGCCAGCACGGCCCCACTGCGCAGCCAACCCGTGGTGTGGTCTTCGTTGTCCACCGCCACATCCATCAGCACCGGGGCCTCGGCGGCAAAGGCCGACAAGGCCGGTGCCAGCCAGGTGGCCAGGCTGTCGGCATTGACCGCAATGGGCAGGGCCACGCGTGTCACGCCCTCAGGGGCC
>JACDQO010000060.1 GCA_015657605.1 Limnohabitans sp.
CCGACATCAAACGGGTCAGGGTTTCGCCGTGGGCCTGTGCGGCCAGTTTGCGCAAGGACATTTCGGCGCGCTCCATGGCCTCGCGTTGGGCACGGAAAGCGGCGTCACCCAAACGTGGACCGCGTTCTTCGCGGAAATCACCACGCGGCGCACGGTCTGCAAAACGGTCTCCGCCTCGGCCCGGGCCGCGGTCAGCTCCTGGTCGCGCACCGCGCTCACCGGGACGTGCGTCGCGTCGACCGTCACGGCCAGTTGGCGCTTCAGTGCGCTTTTGTCCGGGCCGGTCGTCGCCACGAACAGCGACCACCGGTTTGGCGGGCTTGGCCACAGCGGCTGGTGCTGGGGCTGGCGTGTTTTCGCTGCCTGCGTCCGTGACGGATGGCGCAGCGCCCTCGTGTGCTTCTTCAGCAGGCGCAGCATCGGAAGCAGCCACGGAGGCGGAATCTTGGGCTGGTTCTTGGGCTGGTTCTTGGGCTTGGTCTGCTGGCGGCGCTGCGGCAGCGGCCGGCACCACTGGCGCATGGACAGGGGCAGGCTGCACGGCTTTGGCTTGCAGGGCCTGTCCGCGCAAAGCGGCATCCAAAGCGGCCATGGCCGAGCGAATTTTGGCCACATCGCCACTGGCATTGGCGGCATCGAGGGCTTTGGAGGCCTCAATGACCGCGCGGTCATGGTCGTTCAGGGGAGCAGCAGCTTGAGGTCGGTCTGTGCCTTTGCGCTGAAAGGCTTCATCCAAGGGGGCGCGGAAGACTTCCCAGAGTTTTTGTTCTGTTTTGCGGTCCAAAGGCACCGATTGCGCCTCCACCTGCCAGCGCTGCTGCAGGGCTTTGACAGCGTCCACCCGCAAAGCCGGGGCTGCACCCACCTGTTGGGCTTCTTGAATCAGGGCTTGGCGTCGGTCGATGCTGGCCTTTTGGGCCGCCTCTAGGCGAGCGGCGGCGGCTTTGAAAATGCCTTTCCATTGGCCCTGCATTTCACCAAAAGCTTTCTCGCTCAAATGACCCGCATTGCGCCAGCGGTCGGCGAACTGGTGCAGCGCTCGCAACTGGGCACGCCAATCCTCAGACTCAGCCTGGGCCACAGTCCAGGCTTTGACCTCTTCCATCAGGGCAAGGCGCTGGGCACGCTGGTCGGCCGAGTCTTTTTTCATCTGCTCAAGCCAAGCCAACACCGCTTTGTAGGCCTCGTTGCAGGCGGCATCGAATCGCTTCCACAAGGCATGGTTGGGCAAACCGCCTTGGTCCATTTGCTTCCACGCGTCACGCAACTGACGCAACTTGTCTTGCAGCTTGCGTCCGCCCACAGTGGGGGCTTTGTTCGCGTCCAGCAAAGCTTCGGCTTGCGTGACCAAATCAAGGCGCACCTGATCGGCCAACCAACGTTGCCAACCCTGGGCATCGCCTGCGGCCGTGAGGGCCTTGTGCAGACGCTCGTCCAAACTGGTGTCCAGATTTTTACCGTGCGTTTTGAGCGCGGAATGCAAAGTGGTGCAAGACTCGGGCAAGGGCGCGCCTTGACTTTCGGTGAGTTGTTTTTCCAGGCTTTCCAGCGCTTGGGTGACGGTGTTCGTCGCCAGCTCTCGCATGGTTTGGCGCTGGGCCGGGTCGATTTTGGGTTTGGCTGGTTTGTCGGATTTGTCCGACTTTTCGGCACCGGACACAGCGACGCTGGCCACGGGTCCTGCGGGCGCTTGCACCACTTCGCCCCGCTGACGGCGAATCTCGTCGGCCCACACCGGCACCGGGGGCAAAGCCGCACTGGCGTCGCCTAAAGCCTCATTGGCCAAGGCCAAAGCAGCAGAAAAACCATCCCAAACCGCTTGCATTTGTTTGCCCGCAGCATCCAGTTGGTTGGGGTATTTGAGGTCCACACTCGGCCAAAGGGCGCTGACGGTGAGCGCTTGGGCCTGGGTTTGCCACTGCGCGACATCGTTTTGCAAGCCGGTTTGGCCATGTTGGGCCTCAGCGATCGGTTTGGTCGACAACACTTCGATGCGTTGGGCCAACAAGACCGCCGATTCGCGTTGCACCATGACTTGGTGTTGCAAATCCTCAACGCCTTTGACCACGTCGACCAGCTTGACTTTCAGGCTGGCCAAAGGCTCGCGCGAAAGAGGCGCCCCCGCCTTGGCAGCGTCGCGTTGCCAAGCCAATGCGTCGGCCATGTTCAGGCGTGGCGCTGACAAAATCAGTTCGGCTTTTTGCGCCCAGTCGCTGGCCAGCGCCTCTTGCCCGTGGCTGCGCTTGATCTCGTCGATCTTTTCTTTGAGCTGTTTGGCCACCCCTTTGTCCTTGGATGACAACTCGCGGTAAACCTCGTGCAATGCGGCTTCACTGGGCCCGGTCTGAAGCCATTCGCGCAAGCGGGCACTGCGGTCACCCGAAGTGGCGGCTTGAAAGATCCCGGCGGTCAGCGGGTCCAGGTTGGCGAGGTCAAGGGGCTTGGAGGGAGTGGTCACGGTAGAAGCTTTAAAAAACACAGGGCATGCCGGGCTGGCATCACGCGAGGCCAGACCGGGCACAGGTACGCCCACATCCAGCCAGACACAAAACGCGTATTTTCGCTGGTATTTGCACCCCGCTGTGTGTTGAACCACTTTCCGTAACAATCTCTGGTGTTTCAGGGCGGTTTTCACCCTTGATATATCCAAATTAATCTCAAAATAACATTTGATATAAAAATATCGACATTTTTATCCCCTAGAATCGCGCATCCCCAAAGCTAGGGATAACCCGATACAGCTGCCGACCGGGCGGCTTGGACCCAAGTGATCAGCACTTGTGGCCACTGACCCATCCACCCACTTGGACTGACAACGCCATCCGCGTCGCCAGTCCTTGGCATGAGAGGAACAGCGTGACCGACAAAGTGAAAAGCAACATGTTGAGCCAGCGCTTCAACTGGGGCTTCTTGAAACTCACTCGCCACAGCTTGGCACTGCTCGGTTTGGCGAGCCTGGCCATCGTGCTGTTTTTGGCCACTCAACCCGCATGGCGGCTCAACGCGAGCCTCAACCTGCTCAGCTGGCTGGACGCCAGACAAGACAGCGCATTCGTTAGCTCCGCCAGCACGCCAAATGACGCTTTGGTGCCTTCCATGGACGCCGCAGGCCAGTGGGCTTTGAGTGAAGAACAAGAAGCCGTCACTCGTTGGTTGAGTCGCCGGTACAAACTGTCACCAGAGCCTTTGGGCGGCTTGGTCTCCGCAGCCTGGGCTTTGGGCGAACGCATCCAGGTGTCGCCCACCTTGTTGCTGGCCGTCATGGCCATTGAATCTCGGTTCAACCCTTTTGCCTCTGGCGCCCAAGGCGGTATGGGTCTCATGCAAATAGAACCCCAAGCCCAACACCTGGCCTTGTTGCCTTTTGGGGGGCCATTGGCGGCGTTCGACCCATTGACCAACCTGCGCGTAGGCGCGCAGCACCTGCAAACACTGATCGAACAAAGTGCATCGGTCGAGGCCGCCTTGCTCTTGTATGCAGCGGCCTCTGGCCAACGCAATGGCGCCGAATACACCCACCGGGTGTTGGCTGAGCAAAAGCTGCTCGACAACATGGCGGGCACTTCCAAAAGCATCGAAGTTGCTCAAAACAGCCGCCTTCAGACGCGTCCCGCCCTCAACTGAGGGCGCTGTCTGGGCTACACTCCCCGGGTGCGCGACTGGCGATAGGAGCCTGTTTTGAACCCAAAACAGACCACTCTGACGTGGAGCGTGGCGGCCATTGAGGGCCACCCCAGAACCACTGGGAAGCGCACAGCCTGCCCGGACAGCATCTTGCCCGAGCAAGGTTTCAAGCCGTTCGCCTGGGCAGCCCTTGTCGGTCACCCTCACAGGTCACCTGCCAAGGTTCCATCATTCGAAGGACTGCCATGTACCACCGCAACACACTCATTGAACAAACCGATCCCGAGCTTTACGCTGCCATCCAAGCTGAAAACGCCCGCCAAGAGCACCACATCGAGCTGATCGCCAGCGAAAACTACGCCTCGCCTGCCGTGATGGCCGCCCAAGGCAGCCAACTCACCAATAAATACGCCGAGGGCTACCCCGGCAAGCGCTACTACGGTGGCTGCGAATTCGTCGACGTGGCCGAGCAACTGGCCATCGACCGCATCAAACAAATTTTTGGCGCCGAAGCCGCCAACGTGCAGCCGCATTGCGGCGCCTCGGCCAACGAGGCCGTGTTTTTGGCTTTCTTGAAGCCCGGCGACACCATTCATGGGCATGAGCCTGGCCGAAGGCGGCCACCTGACCCACGGCATGCCGCTGAACATGTCGGGCAAGTGGTTCAACGTGGTCTCCTATGGTTTGGACGCCAACGAAGCCATCGATTACGAGGCCATGGAAGCCAAAGCCCGCGAAACCAAGCCCAAGCTGATCATTGCAGGCGCTTCGGCCTACTCTTTGCACATCGACTGGGCGCGCTTTGCCAAAGTGGCCAAAGAAGTCGGCGCGATCTTCTTGGTCGACATGGCCCACTACGCTGGCTTGATCGCTGCAGGGGTCTACCCCAACCCCGTGCCCCACGCCGACGTGGTCACTTCGACCACCCACAAGAGCCTGCGCGGCCCCCGCGGCGGCATCATCTTGATGAAGGCCGAGCACGAAAAAGCCATCAACAGCGCCATCTTCCCTGGCCTGCAAGGCGGCCCGCTGATGCACGTGATCGCGGCCAAAGCCGTGGCATTCAAAGAAGCCATGGCACCGGACTTCAAGGCCTACCAAGCCCAGGTCATCAAAAATGCGCAGATCATTGCCGAAACCTTGACCCAGCGCGGCCTGCGCATTGTGAGCGGCGGCACCCAAAGCCACGTCATGTTGGTGGACCTGCGCGCCAAGGGCATCACCGGCAAAGTGGCCGAAGCCGCTTTGGGCAATGCCCACATGACCATCAACAAGAACGCTATCCCCAACGACCCCGAAAAGCCGTTTGTGACCAGTGGCGTGCGCATCGGCACCCCCGCCATGACCACCCGTGGATTCAAGGACGAAGAGGCCCGCGCCACCGCCCACCTGATCGCCGACGTGCTGGACAACCCGCTGGACGAAGCCAACCTGGCCGCTGTGCGCGCCAAGGTGCACGCCCTGACCAGCCGCTTCCCGGTTTACGGTTGATCGGCCCGAACGATGAAATGCCCGTTTTGCGGCCACCTCGAAACCCAAGTCGTTGAGACACGGCTGGCCGAGGACGGGGATTTCATCCGGCGGCGGCGCCAGTGTGGCGCCTGCGAAAAGCGCTTCACCACCTACGAAAAGCCGGAAGTCAGCTTCCCGGCCATCGTCAAAAAAGACGGCCGGCGCATCGACTACCAACGCGACAAGTTGCTGGCCAGCTTGCGCTTGGCCTTGCGCAAACGGCCGGTGAGCATCGAACAGGTGGACGGGGCGATTGAGCGCATCGAAGAAAAGCTCCTCAATCTGGGCATCCGCGAAGTGGCCTCGCACCGAATTGGCGAGTTGGTCATGCGCGAGTTGAAAAAACTCGACAAAGTGGCCTATGTGCGCTTTGCCAGCGTGTACCGCAACTTTGAAGACATCGACGCGTTCAAGACGCTGGTCGATGAGGTGCAACGCTGATCCTTACTCGGCGCTCGGCGCTCAAGCACAAAGGTGCACGGTATAGCCCTCGATCCGAGGCCTGCCCAGCGCGTTGACCACCACTTGCCAGCCCGCGCTTGAATCCGGCCTGCAAAAGCGCCAAGTCCCGGCCATGAACGCACCGCTGGCACTGGCACTGCGACCTTCCGCGTTGTAAGAAAAATAGGTTTTCACCGTGTTGCTCACCCCCACCTGCATGCCAACAGGCACCGCAGGTCTGGCCTCAATCAGCACTTCACCCCAATCCCTCTTGCCGTTGTGGTTGGTATCGGCAAACACCAACCAGCCTTGGTGCCAGCGACCCAGCGCGTCGCATTGGGTTTCTAAGCCCTGAGCGCAAACGCTCACCCCTTGCTGTCTTCGCAAAGCCTCCGAACGGGCCAAAACCAAGCTGTTCAAAAAAGCCTCGCCTTGGCCTTGCAACTGCTGACGCGCCCGAAGCCCCGACATGGCAGGTGCTGCCAAGCCCACCAAAATGCCCAACAAAGCCATCGCCACCAAGGCCTCCAGCAAGGTAAAGCCATGCTGCTGGGTTTTGCCTTGGGGCGGCGTTGGGTCAAGCATCGGCAGCGGCATGTTCTGGCAGCAGGTTGGGGGGGAGTGGTTGAAACTGTACAAGATGAATACAAAAAGACACAATTCAATCCCACCATGAGGAGACCACCCCATGCAGCGGTTCAACGCCAAGCCCCAGAAACTGGGCTTTGCCCCCCAAACACATCGCTTTCAAATGGCCAAGAGCCGAGGCTGGACCTTGACCGAAATGCTGGTTTGTTTGGCGCTGCTGGGCATACTGGCCGCGTTGGCCCTACCCGCCTACCAAGAACAACAGCGACTGGCTCGCCGCAGCGACGGTCAGGCCGCCTTGTTGCAGCTGCAAACCGACCAAGCCCGTTGGCGCAGCATGCACGACAGCCATGCCCAAAGCCTCACGGCCTTGGGCTGGCCGAGTGACCTGTCTCCACTGGGGCATTACCGTGTGCGCCTGATTGAAAGCACGGCGGACGCATTCACCGCACAGGCGGTTGCCGTGGGTGCTCAAGCCGCAGACCACGCCTGCACACCCTTGCAGTTGCGCTGGCAAGGCAGTGCCCATGTGGTGTTGGGTGCAGGCGCATCGCCTGACAGCGATGTGGCGCGCTGCTGGCGACGTTAGCGCCATGGCCAAAACCATTCAAAAAGGGGAAACCTTGATGGGCCTGATGGTGGGCTTGTCGGTGGGCTTGGTCGTACTGGCCGGAGGCAGCAGCCTGCTGAGCCAGCAATTGCGGGGGCACCGGATGGCCTGGCAAGACAGCCATCTGAACCATGAATTGCGCGTCGCCGCAGACTGGATGGGCCGCGAACTGCGCAAGACCCAATACTCGGCCACCGCATGGGCGACCCGCTCCCCCACGCTCTGCGATGACACTTTTTGCGATGGCTTCGAAGACTTCAGCATCGAAGGCGACTGGATCGATTTCAGCCACGACCGCAACCACAACGGCGAACAAGACAACGACGAATGCATGGGTTTTCGCCTGTCGGGCACCACATTGCACGCCAAAAGATCTTGCAGCGCCAGCGGAGATTGGCAGGCCATCACCCACAGCCAAACCGTGCACATCACCGACTTGGCATGGCAACTGCAATGCGAGGCGCACCATGGCTGGCTGCGCCGCAGCGTCCAGATGACCCTCAAAGCCCAATGGCCCAGCGATGCGTCTCGGCACATCACCTTGTCCAAGACGGTGCACTTGCGCAACGACATACCGGGCAGCCAACAAGCGCTGTTTTGCCCATGAAAGTGCCCATGACCGCTTGCCCCTCGTGTTCCAGACAAAACGGCGCTGTCACTTTGATGGTGGCCGTTGGCTTGGTGATGTTGGCCAGTCTGACCAGTTTGTACAGCGCCCGCACCGTGCTGTTCGACCAACTCGCCAGCCAAAACCATGCCCGCGCCGCGCAAGCGCGTTTGGCCGCAGCCATGGCTCTGGCCCAAGCCCAAAGCACTGCCGCGAGCATGCCTTTGACCGACTGGTTGCCGGTTCAAGCGGCCTGCCCCCCAGGCGTGTCGGGTTTGGGCTGGCAATGCAGCCACATAGGTACCGCGCAGCACCCAGACATGCCGACAGTACAAGGGCAAGTCACCGCCGTGCGCGATTTGCTGATGTCGCCCCATGTCATCACCCTGCATGCCAGCGCCAGCCACAGTGGCCAGGGCAGCCAAGCCCGCATGCGCGAGAGCCTGTTTGTGCCGGCCCTGGCACCGGCCCCCAGCTTGGCCAGCCCAGCGGCTGTGGTCACCCAAGGCTGCATCAGTGAAGCGTTGGGAGCCCAGCTGCAGATCTGCCCTTTGGTGAGCCGAGGTGAAAGCTGCAGCGGCACAGCCCAAGCCCCGGTGGTTCAAAGCCATTTTGTGGCGGACACCAATGGCAATGGCCTCATTTCCACGGCCGAAAGAAACGCCTGCTTGGCACTGCGCACGGTCAGCATGCCCGGCGGGGGCACCCGCACCGGCCCCAGCACGGCCGGAACGCGCAACCCCTGCCAGCGCAAAGCTTGGTCCAGCGTGTTGGGTTCGATTGAAGACGCGCAGTTGAAAGCTTGGTCCCAGGCTCAGGAGCGAAACGGCCTGACCGCGCAGACCTCCCCTCCTCGATCTATTTATTGGATCGACAGCCCAGCGGATTGGCACACCAGTGTGGGCACCCCAGAGATTCCGGCTTTGCTGGTGTTTTCAGCCTTGGCCTGCGCCCAGCGGTGTCCACGCATCGGTGCAGGGGTGCGCATCATGGGCAGCGTGTTGCTGGACTCGGGCTGCAACGACGAAAAAATGCGCGGCTGGGAAGGCGGCCGCATCGAAGGCCAACTGGTGGTCGAATCGGGCATGCCCGAGTGGCGCTCGGGCACGGTTGTGGCCACCCCACAAGGC
>JACDQO010000061.1 GCA_015657605.1 Limnohabitans sp.
CATTGCCCCTGACAAGGCAACCGGCCGGTTGGCTTCTTTCAAATCGAGCTGCTCCAAACCGGCCCGATTTGCAAGGCGCAAACCATGGCAAACTTCATGCTCGCTTCACCCCTTAGGAATTGACACCGTGATAGAGCTTGTGTTCTCGCAATTGAGCGACGTGTTTCGCATCGGTCTGATCATGGCCTTGGTGGTCACCATGCTCAGAACATCCTCGGTGACAGGGCGCGTGCTGCCTTTGATCGCGGGCGTGGTGTTCGTGGCCGTGATTGTGCCGAGCACCCTGTCTGGCGGCACGGAATCGCTCAGCCAAGAAATCGCCGCAGGCCTGATCTCCAACCTGATCATTCTGGTCCCCGTGCTGGTGCTTGCGCGGCTGATTACAAACCTGCGCCGCTGACGCTGCACGTCTGCCCGCCATCCCATGTGGGCTTCCTGGCCGCCAACAGAGCGGGCCTGCCACCCGCGTTTGCGTTGTCAAATCACGCAATTTGCCTAAGTGTTTTCCCTCAAGCCCCCAACGCCAAGGCTGTAAGCCTTCGGACAGCAATTTGTCAGGCCTTTGTCAGCTTGACCTTTTCCCCGAGTGAGGCCAACGAATAATCTTAAAAAAATAAGGCTTTACAGCAACTTACACCAGGTTTTAAGCGGGACTTGCTGGGTTTGGACGATTGGAATCTTGCCCCTAGAATCCAAAAAATTAATCCGGTCACCCCAAAAATGGAGCCTTATGCTGCTTGCCGTCGTCATTGCCAAGAGTCTGATTGAACTGTCTTTGATGTTCATCGTCGGACGTTTCTTGCTGGGATTGCTGGCGGGCGCCAAACGTGACACCAACGTTTTTTACCAACTGCTCGACGTGGCGTCCAAGCCTGCGCTTTGGATCACCCGCAAGATCAGCCCCAAATTGATCCTAGACCAACACATCCCCCTGGCCACCAGCAGCTGGCTTTTGATCGCTTGGGTTGTGGTGGTGCAATGGAAGATCGAACTCTGCCTCGAAATGGGCATCACAGCATGTCAGTGAAAACCCAACTCTCTCCCGCCAACCCCGGCACCTCCAACCGTGGCAGGTGCTTTTGGCTGCGGCTTCAAGCCAAGGCGCTGTTGGTCGTGGGCATGCGCAGCAGAGCCCACGAGGTGTTTCAAGACATCCTGGACCTCAATCCAGACGATGTCTTGGCCCTCAACAGCCTCGGTTACAACGAATTGAACGATCGCCGCTTGGTGCAGGCTTTGGGTTTTTTTGAGCGCGCCTTGGCGCTCACCCCAACCAATGCCAATGCGCACTTCAATGTGGGTTTTGTCTGCGAAGAGCTAGGGCGCAGCCAGGAAGCAGAACAAGCGTTCAGGTCCGCACTCCAAATTGACGAAAAAATGGACCGCGCCTGGTATGGCCTGGGATTGGTGCTGGTGCGTCAACGGCGATTCGAAGAGTCCTTGGTGGCCTTTGAGCGCAACACCAAGTTGCAATCGATGAGTCCCTACGCTTGGTACCAAATGGCCCGGGTGCACATGGAGATGCATGCCCCCGAAAAGGCGCTGGAAGTCATGCGCCACCTGAACGGTTTCGAGCCCAAGGTCGCCGCGCAACTCGAGCGAGAAACAGGGCTCAAATTGAACACGCTCATGTGAGTCCCTGCCCTCCAAGTTTGGGCAACGAATCAGATGTGACAGCTGGTATTTTGATTTTTTAACGAGAAGGAGATGACGATGCAGCTCACTGCAAGGCACCAGGAATACTGGGGCAAAAACTTAAGGATCACGGGGCTATTGCTGGCCCTGTGGTTCTTTGTCACGTTCGTACTTTTGTACTTTTCGCGTGATTTGACGTTCAGCTTTTTTGGCTGGCCGTTCTCGTTTTGGGTCGCAGCCCAAGGCGCATTGATCGTGTACTGCCTGATCATTTGGTATTACGCACGCTACATGAACAACCTTGACAAGGAATATGGCGTGGCAGAAGGAGAAGAAGCATGAGCGTTTTCGGCGGCGAAGGCCAAACCCAAAGCCAGTTTCAGAAATCCCTGAACAGGGTATTCACGTTCTACATCGGGGGCTTTGCGGCCTTCGTGATTTTGCTCGCCATCCTCGAGCAAATGGGCATGCCCAAAGAGTACATCGGTTACGCCTTCTTGGCCGCCACCGTGCTCTTGTACGGCGGCATTGGTGTGATGAGTCGCACCAACGATGCAGCCGAATACTACGTCGCCGGCCGCCGTGTGCCAGCTATGTACAACGGCATGGCCACAGGCTCTGACTGGATGTCGGCCGCTTCCTTCATCGGCATGGCCGGTACGCTGTACCTGACCGGTTATGGCGGTTTGGCCTTCATCTTGGGCTGGACCGGCGGTTACTGCTTGGTGGCCTTGTTCCTTGGCGCCTTAACCTGCGTAACGTTTGGACCAAGTTTCACCATCCCTGACTTCTTGGGCGACGACGCTACGGCGGCAACATGGCCCGCCTGATTGGTGTATTTGCGGCCATCTTGGTGTCCTTCGTTTACGTGGTGGCGCAGATCTTCGGCGTGGGCTTGATCACAGCCCGTCTGACAGGTCTGTCCTTCGACGTGGGCGTGTATGTCGGCTTGGCCGGTATCTTGGTGTGCTCGTTCCTGGGCGGTATGCGCGCCGTGACCTGGACCCCAGGTGGCGCAGTACATCATCCTGATCGTGGCTTAC